>JAPORK010000296.1:0-22508 GCA_026710285.1 Endozoicomonadaceae bacterium
AATTCTTCAAAGGCATTGTAGTATTCTTCATCATTGAGGAGTTGATATTTTTCCAGCGTCGTCATTCCGGGATCTGTTACAACATAAGATTCAAAATAGAGAACCCTTTCTATATCCCGTAACGTCATATCCAGCATCAACCCTATACGACTAGGCAGAGACTTTAAAAACCAGATATGTGCAACCGGCGTGGCTAACTCAATATGCGCCATACGATCACGACGAACTTTAGATAATGCAACTTCCACACCACATTTTTCGCAGATAACACCACGGTGTTTTAACCGCTTATACTTTCCGCAAAGGCATTCGTTGTCTTTAACTGGACCAAATATTTTTGCACAAAACAGACCATCTCGTTCAGGCTTTAAGGTACGGTAATTAATCGTCTCAGGTTTTTTAACTTCGCCATAAGACCAGGATAAAATCATATCAGGTGATGCCAGACCTATTCGGATGGCATCAAAATCTTCAGACTGTCCCTGGTTCTTCAGCAGATCTAATAAATCTTTCATTGCTTCTCCCACAGAGCTGCCCCATAAGGCAGCCACAATACAATCTTAGGAACTATATCCAACTATTTATTATATAGTTTCCAGTTCGATATCGATACCAAGCGAACGGAACTCTTTAACCAGTACATTAAAGGACTCTGGTATTCCCGCTTCCATCCGGTAATCATTACCAACAATATTTTTATACATCTTTGTACGTCCATTGACATCATCTGACTTGACCGTCAGCATTTCCTGCAATGTATAACTTGCGCCATAAGCCTCTAAAGCCCAGACTTCCATCTCACCAAAGCGCTGTCCACCAAACTGCGCTTTACCACCTAATGGTTGCTGTGTAACCAGAGAGTATGAGCCGGTAGAACGTGCATGCATCTTATCATCTACCAGGTGATTAAGCTTAAGCATATACATGTAACCCACGGTTACTGGACGATCAAATTTTTCACCCGTACGACCGTCATACAGCTCTATCTGCCCGCTTTCGTCAAGATCAGCCAGTTTCAGTAATTGCTTTATTTCAGACTCTTTTGCACCATCGAAAACCGGTGTTGCCATTGGTACACCATCACGTAAATTATGGGCAAGCTCTAAAATTTCCTTATCACTCAGACTATCAAGGTCTACTGTTTTACCTGCTTTACCAGTTTCATTATATATTCTATGCAGATAATGACGTATATCAGCAACAGGTTTGCGTGCATCTTCCAGCATACTGTTGATCTTATTACCCAACCCTTTAGCAGCGGCTCCAAGGTGTGTTTCAAGAACCTGTCCTACGTTCATACGTGAAGGGACACCCAGTGGATTGAGCACAATATCAACCGGATTACCCTCAGCATCATAAGGCATATCTTCCACCGGCATAATCATAGAAATAACCCCTTTATTTCCATGCCGACCTGCCATCTTATCACCTGGCTGAATTCTACGTTTAACGGCAAGACAAATTTTTACCACCTGGAGCACACCGGGTGCCATGTCATCACCGGTCTGAATCTTTTTCTTTTTCTCATCAAAACGCTGGTCAAGTGAATCACGCAGCTCACTTAATTGTTTTTCTGATGTTTCCAGTATCTCGGTTAACTCTTCATCAGCCATGCTGATTTTAAACCACTCTTCAGACTTCAGTGAATCAAGATACGCTTTGGTAATGGTATCACCTTTACTCAAATTTGGAGCACGCAGCACGGTTTTTCCGATGAGTGCATTAGAAAGTCGCTGATAAGTATCTTCTTCAACAATCCGGTATTCTTCATTCAGATCTTTACGAACTTTGTTGAGCTGCTCTTTTTCAATGGCTAACGCACGTGCATCTTTTTTAACACCATCGCGTGTAAAAATTTGTACATCCGTTACAACACCCTGTATGCTGCCAGGTACCCGTAAAGAGGTATCTTTGACATCTGATGCTTTTTCACCAAATATAGCACGCAGCAGTTTTTCTTCCGGTGTTAGCTGTGTCTCACCTTTAGGTGTCACTTTACCCACCAGAATATCATTACCTTTAACTTCAGCACCAATATAAACGATACCGGATTCATCCAATTTACTCAGCGCAGATTCACTCACGTTAGGAATATCATCCGTAATTTCTTCAGCACCTAATTTTGTATCACGCGCTGTACAGGTTAATTCTTGAATATGAATGCTGGTTAACCGATCATCCTGAACCACGCGTTCAGAAATTAAAATGGAGTCTTCAAAGTTGTATCCATTCCATGGCATAAATGCAATGCGTAAATTCTGACCTAATGCCAACTCTCCCATATCAGTGGAAGGACCGTCTGCCAAAATATCCCGAGCGGAAATCACATCGCCTTTTTTAACCAGTGGTGTCTGATCAATACAGGTATTTTGGTTTGAGCGTGTATATTTAGTTAAGTTGTAAATATCAACACCATTTTCGCCAGGCAAAATCTCATCTTGATGCACACGAATTACAATACGTGCAGCATCAACACTATCTACAATACCGCCACGCCGTGCAACAACACAGACACCAGAGTCACTGGCAACGTTGCGTTCCATCCCTGTACCAACAAGCGGTTTCTCTGCTTTAACGGTGGGTACCGCCTGACGCTGCATGTTTGAACCCATCAGGGCTCGGTTAGCATCATCATGCTCAAGAAACGGGATAAGAGAAGCCGCAACCGAGACCACCTGCTGAGGCGAAATATCCATAAACGTCACTTGATCAGGCGTAGTCAGGGTAAATTCATTACGGTAACGCGCATTGACTAGTTCATCTGTTAGACGATTTTCACTGTCCAGTGTTGCTGTAAGCTGAGCAATATAGTGTTCACCTTCCTCGATGGCAGAAAGATAGACAATTTCATCAGTCACTTTTCCATCAACCACTTTACGATATGGACTTTCTAGAAAACCGTATTCATTGGTTCTGGCATAGGTAGAAAGTGAATTAATAAGACCAATGTTAGGACCTTCCGGTGTTTCAATGGGGCAAACACGACCGTAATGGGTTGTATGTACATCGCGGACCTCAAAACCTGCCCGTTCACGTGTTAAACCACCCGGTCCAAGTGCTGATATGCGTCGTTTATGTGTAATCTCAGAGAGTGGATTATTTTGATCCATGAACTGAGAAAGCTGACTTGAACCAAAAAATTCTTTAATAGCCGCAGCAACAGGTTTAGAGTTGACCAAATCCTGGGGCATTAAACCTTCACTTTCCGCCATGGAAAGACGCTCTTTAGCAGCACGTTCTACCCGCACTAACCCCATCCGGAATTGATTTTCAGTCATTTCACCAACAGAACGAACACGACGGTTACCCAGGTGGTCAATATCATCACAAATACCGTGACCATTTCTGATAGAAATAAATTCTTTTAAAACATCAATGATATCCTGGTTGTCCAGTGTTCCTGAACCTACATCAGAACTACGCCCCAGACGACGATTAAATTTCATACGACCAACCGCAGAAAGATCATAACGTTCAGCTTTAAAAAACAGATTGGAGAAAAGTTGTTCAGCGGCTTCTTTGGTAGGTGGTTCACCGGGTCGCATCATACGATAAATTTCTACCAGTGCATCGGTGGTATCTCTGGTAGTATCTATTCTGAGTGTGTCTGAAATGTAACTGCCACAGTCCAGTTCATTGGTATAGATAACATCAACTTTTTTGATTTTGTTTTGTAAAAATTTTTCATACAGCTCCCAGGTGATTTCAGTATTGCACTCCGCAACGATTTCACCGGTGCTCTCATTAATGATTGCTGTAGCTGTTGTTTTGCCTATTATAAACTCAACAGGTGCTTCCAGTGTTGTCAGATTTACTTTTTGCAACTGTTTGATATGACGTGCAGTGATACGACGACCGGCTTCTACAATAACATTCCCGTCATTATCTTTGATATCAAAAGTATAGGCTTCACCACGTAAACGCTGATGATTAATCAAAAATGAAACTTTCTCAGAATCTATGTTATAGGTCTGAAACTCAAAGAAAATTTTAAGTATTTCTTCGCTACTGTATCCAAGTGAACGCAATAATACAGTTACAGGTAGTTTACGACGACGGTCAATACGAACATAAACAAGGTCTTTAGGGTCAAACTCAAAATCCAGCCATGAACCACGATAAGGAATAATACGGGCAAAATAGAGTATCTTTCCGGAAGAGTGTACTTTACCACGGTCATGATCAAAAAATACACCCGGAGACCGGTGCAACTGAGAAACAACAACACGCTCAATACCATTGATGATGAAGGTACCATTTTCAGTCATAAATGGTATTTCACCAATGTAAACTTCCTGTTCTTTTATATCTTTAATGACTTTATCATTACTTTCTTTATCATAAAGAATAAGCCTTATCTTTACACGTAAGGGTGTTGAATAAGTACATCCGCGTAACTGGCATTCTTTAACATCAAACACCGGATTACCCAAACGATAGCTGACATATTCCAGTACTGCATTCCCGGAGTAGCTGATAATAGGGAATACCGACTTAAATGCAGCCTGCAACCCTATATCTTTTCGTTTTTCCGGTGCCTTATCTTTTTGCAGCAACTCCCGGTAAGAATTTACCTGAATTGCTAATAGATAAGGAATATCCATAATTTTGGTAAGATCACCAAAATTTTTACGAATACGTTTCTTCTCAGTATATGAGTAGGTCATTAGTGTTCCTCAGCGTGGTCAACCTGCATATTTGTCGTGAGAATTCCAGAGAGCTGGCCACGACCATTCTTTTGAGGGAAAAAGACAATATAATTTGTTTTTTTTACTGAACAGAGTATCAATTTGCATAGAAGTCCTTCAAAATGAGCAAACAATATAGAAAAACTTTTTAAAGCAGATAAAAAATGTTATTTGCTTTTCTTTTATTACCATTGATTTCTCCCGCACTTACAACATAATAAGTCTATTTAATTACTATTTATATTTTTTTGTTTCTAACTGGCAAATTGTAATACTTTGTTTCACTATTCAGTAAATATATCAATGAATACAAGCTAAAAAGGCTGATACTGAATTAAAAAGTACCAGCCATAGCGTGCTTGATTATACTAAAGAAATATTTTTTTACTTGATTTTTACTGTTGCTCCAGCTTCTTCAAGTTGTTTTTTCATATCTTCAGCTTCTTCTTTAGAAGCGCCTTCTTTAACCGGAGAAGGTGCACCGTCTACCATTGTTTTAGCTTCTTTCAGGTTTAATCCTGTAATAGCGCGTACTGCTTTAATGACGTTAACTTTTTTATCCCCAGCGGATTCTAAAATTACATCAAACTCTGTCTGTTCAGCAGCAGCTTCTCCGGCAGCCGGAGCAGCAGCAGCTACAGCGACAGCAGCCTGAGCGCTTACACCAAACTTCTCTTCCATTGCTGAAACCAGATCTACTACGTCCATGACAGACATTTCAGCAATTGCGTTTAAAATCTCTTCTTTAGTAAGAGCCATTGTTAACTCCAAAAATTTTTTCCAAAAGCTTGCCTGAAATTAAGTTAAGTACAGGCAGTCAAGAATTAAAAAACAAATATAACTCAAAGCGTTTTAAGCTGCTTCAGATTTCTTTTTATCTGCTACAGCCGATACTGCACGGGTTATTCCGGCAGGAAACTCGTTCAGTGTCCTCACCAGTTTTGTTACCGGTCCAATCATCACACTCATCAACTGTGCATAAGCCTGCTCCAGTGTTGGCATGGTTGCCAGTACATCAAGCTGGTGTGCTGCAAGCAGCTGTCCGTTAATAGCGAGTGCTTTGACTTCCAGTGCTTTATTTTCTGCAGAAAACTCCTTGAACAAGCGTGCTGCTGCACCAGGGTCTTCCATAGAAAAAGCCAAAACAGTTGGTCCTGTTAAAGCTTCTTCAATACAGACATACTCAGTATCCTGAACCGCACGCTTTGCCAGTGTATTACGCACAATGCGCATGTATACACCCCCTTCACGTGCCTGCTTACGCAGCTCAGTCATCTGACCCACAGTCAAACCATGGTAGTCTGCAATAACAACAGAAAGAGCACTTTGAGCTACCTTGCTGACCTGAGCGACAATTGTTTTTTTGTCTTCGAGATCTAAAGCCATGGGTTATGCTCCAAAAGCTAAAATTAAAATACCCAGCTATACCCTGTTATCCATAAAAATAACACGGATAAAGCACAAAATAAGGTGAAGGGTCACCTGCACCATCTACGCAGGAAATTAAGTTTTAATTAAAACAGCATCTGTTTCAAATTAAAACACCTGCGGTCTTTGACGGACTCACAAGCGGAGTCCCCAAAGTCAGCTAATAACAACACACAACATGTTGCTACAATTGTTCATTAATTAAAATTCTACAGAAGAGAGATCAATTGCAAGTCCCGGTCCCATGGTTGTAGAAAGCGTTACTTTTTTAATATAAATTCCCTTAGAAGCAGCCGGCTTTAATTTTTTTAATTCGGCAAGTAATGCTTTTGCATTGCTGAACAATGCTCCCGATTCAAAATCAACTTTACCAATGCTGGTGTGAATAATACCATTTTTATCTGTACGGAATCTTACCTGTCCTGCTTTAGCGTTTTTTACTGCTTCTGCCACCTGTGGCGTTACGGTACCCAGTTTAGGGTTTGGCATTAAACCGCGCGGTCCGAGAACCTGACCCAGCTGACCGACTACACGCATTGCATCAGGAGATGCAACGACCACATCAAAATTCATATTTCCTGCTTTAATATCAGCAGCAAGATCATCCATTCCCACTAGATCTGCGCCGGCTTCTTTAGCAGCATCAGCGTTAGCACCCTGAGCAAATACAGCAACGCGGACGTCTTTCCCTGTACCTGATGGCATAATAGCAGATCCGCGTACTACCTGATCCGATTTACGTGGATCAACCCCTAAGTTAACAGCGATATCAACTGATTCTTTGAATTTAACTTTTGATACTTCTTTGAGTAATGCTACAGCTTCATTAAAAGTGTAAGCTTTTGTAGCATCATATTTTTCAGCAATGAACTTTGCACGTTTTGTTAGCTTTGCCATTTATTCACCCTCCACATTTAAACCCATGCTACGGGCGCTACCTGCGATCGTACGGATAGCTGCTTCTTCATTAGCAGCAGTCAGATCAGGCTCTTTAAGTTTGGCAATTTCCAGCAACTGTGCACGTGTGACCGTGCCTACTTTCTCAGTATTAGGGCGACTGGAGCCTTTTGTGAGCTTGGTTGTTTTTTTCAGCAAAACAGAAGCAGGGGGTGTTTTTAAAATAAAGGTAAAGCTACGATCATTATAGACTGTAATAATAACGGGTGTAGGAGTCCCTGCATCAAGATGTTGAGTTTTTGCATTAAAATCTTTGCAAAACTCCATGATGTTAACTCCGTGTTGTCCCAGCGCAGGACCCACGGGTGGACTCGGGTTGGCTTTTCCAGCCGGAACCTGTAGCTTAATATACGCTTGTACTTTTTTAGCCATGCTAACCTCAAAGACCGGGTAATAGCGCTAAATTTATTTTTTAGCTTCCCGGCGTGAAAAATGATTACTTGGAAAAAGGAAAATCCACATAACTGGCCGCCCTAAACTTCAGGCTGCCTGAGCATTTTAACAGTGTTTTTAAATTTTTCAACAAAAAAATGATTTAAAATCTAAATTTTTATTAAAAATATAACAGGCACAAATTTTTTGTTGCCAAAAGATAATTTGCTGTTTGGTTTTGTTTAGCCTTTTTCCACCTGAGAGAATTCAAGCTCAACCGGTGTAGAACGACCAAAAATTGTAACCGCAACCTGCAAACGACTTTTTTCGTAGTTAACTTCTTCAACTACGCCATTGAAATCAGCAAACGGACCATCAATGACACGTACTGACTCGCCCGGTTCAAACAGTGTTTTCGGACGCGGTTTATCTACACCTTCTTCAATTCTTGCCAGAATGGCTTCGGCTTCTTTTTGAGTAATAGGCGCTGGTTTTTCTGCTGTTCCGCCAATAAATCCTAATACACGTGGAGTACTTCTTATCAAGTGCCACGTTTCATCGTTCATTTCCATATGAACCAATACATAGCCCGGGAAAAATTTACGTTTACTCTTGCGCTTTTGTCCGTTTTTTATTTCTACCACTTCTTCTGCAGGTACGATAATTTCACCAAACAGATCATCCATACCGTGGAGGCGGATACTTTCCTGCAAACTTTGCACAACTCGCTTTTCATAACCAGAGTAGGCATGCACAACATACCATCGTTTAGCCATATACTATTTCAAACCTGTATAATTTCAATAAAGCCATGATAATTTTTATTCAGTCAACCACAACAATGATCATGCCCTTTGCAGCTTAACTGATAAAACTTTTAACAAGGTAACCCAGCAAAGAATCAACTCCCCACAGAATTAACCCTATAAACAAAATAACCACGACAACAATCAATGTTGTTTGCATAGTTTCTTGTCGTGTAGGCCATATAACTCTTCTCACCTCTCTTTTTGCTTCTTTGAGCATTTCCCAGAAAAGTTTGCCTTTTTTCGTTTGCACTGCCAGCAAAATTGCTACTACACCTAACCCTACCAGCGCCAAAACCCTGTAGAGTAATAGTACTTTACTGAAGTAAATGTTGCCCCAGACACCTAATATTACAATCAGTGAAATACATAGCCACATCACTATGTCTGAAGATTTTGATGCTGATTTTATATCTTTATTAATTACGGTAGCCATACTTCCGGTTTATCTCATATTCAAAATTAGTGTTGAAACTGTAACTTAAAATATCAATAGTACCTGACCTCGTTACTACAGGCAGGCAATAATAGAGCGGTCAAACTACCTGACCACTACTTATTTCTACACTTAAACATGAAATTATACATCCTTTGAATATTAACGCAACTTAATAAAAAAATAAAAAACCAAAACATTGTGGCTGCCATTGCAGATAATTTTCTGAAATTCACTTTTTTTGCAATATTTCTCCAATAACGCCCTTTACATCCTGCAAATTAATTAATTGTCAGGCTCACTGTCAGCATAGTTAGCTGAGCAGAAGAACTTGTAAAAAAATACAGTGTCAATTAAGAAAATTATTTTAACTGACTAACAAGGCTTTCTTTGTATGGACCAAAAGATAAACTCACACGTATCACTTTCATGGCAGTATCGTGATCTGCCTCGACTTTCTCTTGAAGCTTTTCGTAAGATGGAACCCACCAGCACACAAAAACCGTCTTACATAGAAACAGCAACAAAATCAGCGAAATCAGGAGCACTTCTTGGATTCACTATTTCTTATTTATTCAATGGCTTATCCATTATTCCCACGGCAGGAGCCGCTGTTATTGGTGCACTTGCAGGCACCTGTTTTAACGCAATCAGTATGACTGCAAACACAATCCATTCTTTTCATTCTGCTTTTAATATTCATGTAATGGAAAGAAACATTAAAATTATTAAGGAGCATGATCAAAAACTAAAAATCCAGATAAAAAACTACGTTAAAGAGTGGAAACCAGCAGATGTAGTGGATCTGTTATGGTCGCCGCCGTCTGTTGAAACATTGCTACCCGAGGAGATTAAATCCAGGAGAAATTACTCTGCCACTCAGATTGCAAACTATTTGTGGAACAAATTATCCTACACCACGCTTTCGCTAACTTGTGGAGGCGTTCTGCTTAGCCCGTTTATTTATACACAGGCAGAACCTTACTTTCCGAAACTAATAGCACTTGGTCTTGGGTTTTACGGTGCAGCTACATTTATTACCTACTCTATTCCTGTGGGAATTTTACTGACACTTTCAGTGCCAGTTATAAAAAAAATAAGCAATGATCGTTTAATGTCGAATAAAAACTACAGAGAAACCCACTCTCAACACCTGGATGCGCAGATAACTGCCAGGCTAAATCAATTCAGAGCAGAGAACATACTGGCAACGATAAATAATCGGGCAATTGAATCAACCTCAGAGCAACAAGATAACAGCTCAACTTACGACTCTGAATAAAACTGTATCTGTTGTTTTGGTTACTTTTTGTTTAGTTAACTGCCAGTTATCCGGTGGTATAAAGTGCGCTTTCTTTTCCATTTCGATATAAATAAGTGTATTGATCTTAAGCCACTTTCGCTTTTGCAACAATTCACATACAGGCATGATTAAGTTTTGATGAAAGGGCGGATCAAGAAAAACAATATCAAAGGGTGATGCTTTCATTGTTTTCAGCCATTGCAATGCATCCATATTAAAAAGCTGATAATGGTTACAATGGAGCCGCTTCATGTTGTTTTCAATAAACTTAGCAGCCTCTTCTGCTTTTTCAAGAAACACAACCTCCCCGGCTTGTCTTGATAGCGCCTCAATACCTAATGCGCCACTACAACGTGCTCCTTCGGTATTGAACATCAACCAGTTAAATAATCGTTCTCTGATATGATCCAGTGTAGGTCGCATCTGTGTTATATCGGCAAATGGTAGCCTGCGCCCCCGCCAGAGACCACCAATTATACGTAATGTTCCTTCACTGACTCTTTTATTATGCTGCAATATTTTGTTTTGACGCATTTTTAACAAACTCTTCCAACAAATGACAAATGTCTGTTTTACAGGCAGGTATTATACTATTTATTACACAACGTAAGATTATACTGCCATAAAAAAAATTACCGATAAAATAAAGCTTAAACTCCAAAGATAAACCGGAAAGATCAAACCAAACTATCATTTTATAAAGCTTTAAGCATTCGTGACAACAATTCAAAATTAATATATCTATTTATTAGGGTTTTAGCTACACTTCCTAAAACAAAACCATTTAAAATCAAAAGCCTAAAAAATACATCGACAATTGATTTTATAATGAGTTATAACAGAATTAAGTAGTTGCCCCTGAAAAACATAATTTTAACGCATAATTTATTTCAGGTTAAATCCAAAAAAATTTTAACGCTAAATTATACGTCATTAAAATTACATAAAAGTGACAATTTTTTTTATTTTATTTGGTTATTTCATTGCAATCCGTTATATAATGAAAAATAAATTATACTTTTGTTGTGTATATTTAATTTCTTTTACCCATTTTTCATGCTTACTATAACTAATTATCAGGATGTATTAAAAATTCTATTTTGAGGAAATTTCGACCAGAAAAATTGCTTTATCATATAAAAACTGGTCGAAATATTTATTAAAAATACTGTTAAATAGCTTTTAAAACAATTTTTTAGCTATTTTTCAGGACTGACTAATTATATTTGGTATTAATTGGATTTTGCATGTTATTTCCTTAGAGAAAAACTGCCGCTGCTTTTATCTCATTTCCTGCTAAAACAGAACCACACACTATTGAAGAGAGGTTTAACTGAAACCCAGTTCGAAGATTTGTTGACACAACATACTATGTTTTATGTCATTATTTTCAAAAATATGCCGTCGTAGGGTTAGGCAATGGCGTGGTGGTCAAATCACGAGGGTATCCCTCAATTGACTCCACCTCCATCACCCGCTACATCAAACGCAGCATGCAGTTTTACCGCACTATTCTTACCTGTTATCTTCACATCAAAGTTTATGGCTACAACCTGATACCTCGCATCTGTCCTAAAAACAGGTTTGTCAGTAGGCTTCAACATTTTGATTTCTCTCCACATTGCTACCCAAGCTACAGCACTACAGGGCTCCGACTCCTACCCTGGCAGGTTTATCTCCTGCTGAACATACCAGACTTTGCTGGATGCACAGCGGGAATCCATTAACAGCAATCACTACCGAAAATATAATTTCCCGGTTATGAGATTCCGGCAATCCCTGCTGGAATGACAAGGTTATTTCAGCACCAGCAGGTTAAAAGCAAGGATTTTTATTATTCAATCAAAAACTCCGAGCTGGGGTTTATAAAAATCTTCAATACAACAGTTTATTTTACTACTGCTGTTAATCAATAATATCCACTATGATTATGTGCTAAATTCCGAATAAGTTACTTTCTTTTCAATTAAAATAGAAATTTCATGATATTCTATTACATTCATTCCACTAAATGCTTCTTCCGGCATGGGATTTCTATGGGTTAATTTGAAATTTTCACTTTGCATCCAATATTCAAAAGCTGCTTTGCTTTGCCATGTTGTCATGATTACATGAGGATCATTTGCTTTATCCGGGCGCAGCATAATCATCTGAATAAAACCCGGCTGTTGTTTGATATACTCAGCACATGCATTAAATCGTTCTTCGAAAGCATCCAGCCACTCATCTTTTAAGGGTATCCTGTTAGCAACAACAAACATAAATATCTCCATATTTTTGAATTTAAGTAACAACTTAGTTTTTCGAGTAATAAAAAATTATTGCAACATAATAAAGCATCATATTTTATGGCTTTTTTCTTTGGACAATACATAATGAAAATTATTCCCTGAATCATCTGATTATTGTATATTTTTTTTAAAGTCATATGACTTTTAACAAAAATATTCTTAACTTGCCGCCTTTTTTATTGCGACATTTACATTTAAAGACTGGATTTAATAAGGTAAAATGATCTTAAAAAACAAAATAAGTAATATTTGTCCCAGAAAACAACCTTTCAAAGCATTTTATAAAATAATTTGTAACCATTAGAAGCTGACACATAGAATTAAATACTATCTAATTTTACTATGCTGTTTAGAAAGGTATTTTTTAGGTAAGTACGATAGAATGAATTCCTGTAAAAACAGGAATTCAGTAAAAAGGAGAGAAGGTCACATTCAACCATTTACAACAAGATCAGGCGTTTTGTTTTCTACTTCTTAATCTTTGTTTATACAACTGACTCCGAACATATTTATCTGTGCTTTGAATACTACACTCCTGGTCTTGCTGAGCTGCTTCAGACATATCTGACCGATCTTCACCGCCGGCATTGCCTTTTGATCTTATTCTTATATAAAATCTTTGCTGCTTTTGTCCTCTGAGAATTGAAGCGAGCACCTCTTGTTGTTCTACTGGCGCAAAGAATTCCTGCTCTATTGATGAAGCTGCCTGTTGTGGCTGATTTTGTTGTTTACCTGCGGCACGAGTTTGCATCTTTTTTTTTGTTTGCGCACCTTTATAATCATCCGGCCACATAGCCAGATTCGGCATCATTTTTGAAAGATTTATTTTTTCAATATTAACTTTTTTTTGATCATAAAAGTAAATATTACGTGAGCAGATACTGTCACACATAGAAATAGAGCATACACCCGAACAATAACCATCCCCTCCGGCAGTTAACATTGCAGCACAATCTTCAAAGACAGGTATTTCTGTTACGATCAGATGCTCACTATCATCTTCTGTGCTTTCAGGATTATCTTTTAAGAAGCAAGCTTTTGTCGGTGTTACAGCTAAGAATGTATCAGCTGCTACAGGATAAAAAGCAGCTTTATTATTTCGGTAAAAGGATTTAGGCAAAAAGTACGTTTTTCCTGTTGCTGAAAAGCTGATTGTTGTTTTATCATCAGCAATCTTATTTTTAATCTGATGCTCATTATCATCATCTTGTGAATCTGAACAATGGTAACAATTGAACTTAGTTTGAAATTGTAAGGTAGTGCGCTGACCAAATTGCAAAGACGTATACATCTGGGTTCTGTTTTTCTGTTCAGGAAGCATAAAAAATTCCAGGTTATCGGTACCTTTCAGAACCGCTGGTGATATATGAGCAACACTTTTATCTGACTCAGCGGGTTCCTCATTGGAAATAACCACCTTTAAATCTTCAAATTTAATGGTTGTCTCAGCATTACGATTGATGATAATTTCAGTACAGTGATTATTAAGCAAAGTAAATGGAACAGGGCTACCACCTGATATTGTTGCTGTTAGTTGAGATATTTTAGAGAATATAGATTTATTTTCTGCTATGCCAGGAACTGCAGCGTCAGAGGAACACACTGCTTCTGCTACTGCATCTTTATCGAGTACGACAGACCAGGGATCAAAAGATTCTACTGAAACTACAGTACCAAAAGGTAAATAAAAACAAACACGTAAAGGGTGGTTATATTCTGATTGCTGGTTATCTGGCACAGTTGCATATGCGTATATTGGAATGACCATTACAACAAATAAAATAATTTTATTGATGGTGGTAAACTGTAAATTTTTCATTATTTGCTAAACCTTTTTGTTATTGTAAAACCTGGTATACATCTTTAACTGCAAAACACCGGATTTGACTGTTGCCTCTCTGATAGCAACAGTTTCTGTTACAGTAAACTCGGCACTTTTAAGTTAAAAGAGAAGAATAGTTATTGTTGTTTAATATGCAAAAAAAGGTACAAAATTTCTTTTCTAAATAGTTTTTAACACCTTATTTTGATTTTAAACCCGTTCCTTTGTTAATATTTAGCAAGAAGAATAAACTATAGCCTTTTAAGTGGAAGATGTTGTTTTGGAGAGATAACGCTGACAAATAGCTTTAATCAGCCCCGGACCATTATAAATAAAACCTGAATAAAGTTGCACCAGAGAAGCGCCTGTGGTTATTTTTTGCATAGCATCTTCTGCTGTGATAATGACTCCCCCCCCCCCGGCATCTTTTTTGAAAAATTTACTTTTCCAATATTAACTTTTTTCTTATAATAAAAGTGAATATAATGTGGGTAGATACTAACATAGCAGACACCTGAACAATAACCATCCCCACCGGCAGTTAACATTGCAGCATAATCTTCAAAGACAGGTATTTCTGTTACGATCAGATGCTCACTATCATCTTCTGTGCTTTCAGGATTATCTTTTAAGAAGCAGGCTTTTGCCGGTGTTAAAGCTAAGAATGTATCAGCTGCCACAAATTGAAAATCAGCTTCATTATTTCGGTAAAAGGGTTTAGGCAAAAAGTATGTTTTTCCTGTTGTTGAAAAGCTGATCGTTGTTTTATCATCAGCAATCTCATTTTTAATCTGATATTTATTATCATCACCCTGTGAATCTGAATAATGACAACTGGTGAACTTAGTTTGAAATCGTAAGGTAGTGCGCTGACCAAATTGCAGAGACGTATACATCTGGGTTCTGTTTTTCTGTTCAGGAAGCACAAAAAATTCCAGGTTATCGGTACCTTTCAGAATCGCTGGTGATATATGAGTAACACTTTTATCTGACTCAGCAGGTTCATCATTGGAAATAACCACCTTTAAATCTTTAAATTCAATGGTTGTCTCAGCATTACGATTGATGATAATTTCAGTACAGTGATTATTAAGTAAAGTAAACGGAACAGGGCGACCACCTGATACTGTTGCCGGTAGTTGAGATATTTTAGAGAATATAGATTTATTTTCTGCTATGCCAGGAACTGCAGCGTCAGAGGAACACACTTCTTCTACTATTGCATCTTTATCGGGTACGGCAGACCAGGGATCAGAAGATTCTACTGAAACTGTAGTACCTAAAGGTAAATAAAAATAAACATGTAAAGGGCAGTTGCATTCTGATTGCTGGTTATCTGGCACAATTGCATATGCGTATAATGGAATGACCATTACAACAAATAAAATAATTTTATTGATGATGGTAAACTGTAAATTTTGCATTATTTGCTAAACCTTTTTGTTATTGTAAAACCCTGTATACATCTTTAACTGCAAAACACCGGATTTGACTGTTGCACACCCCCCTGACAGCAACAGTTTCTGTTACAGTAAATTCGGCACTTTTAAGTTAAAAGAGAAGAATAGTTATTGTTGTTTAATATGCAAAAAAAGGTACAAAATTTCTTTTCTAAATAGTTTTTAACACCTTATTTTGATTTTAAACCCGTTCCTTTGTTAATATTTAGCAAGAAGAATAAACTATAGCCTTTTAAGTGGAAGATGTTGTTTTGGAGAGATAACGCTGACAAATAGCTTTAATCAGCCCCGGACCATTATAAATAAAACCTGAATAAAGTTGTACCAGAGAAGCGCCTGCGGTTATTTTTTGCATCGCATCTTCTGCTGTCATAATGCCACCCACCCCAATAACCGGTATCGTATTATTCAGTGCTTTAGTTAAAGAGGAAATGATTTGTGTTGATTTTTTGGTCAGAGGTGCGCCGCTCAAACCACCGGATTCATGCCCAAAACGACTCGCCTGTACTGCACTTTTATCAGTTGTGGTATTGGTGGCAATGATCGCATCAACGGCATAATTTTTAAACGCTTCTACCATGTAAAACATTGCTTCTTCTGTTATATCAGGTGCAATTTTAATGGCAACCGGTATGTACTTTCTGTGTATTTGCGCCAGTTCTTGCTGCTGTTCTTTTATGCCATCAAGCAAATCATTTAATGATTTACCATATTGTAAGTCTCTGAGACCTGGTGTGTTAGGAGAAGAAAGATTGACTGTAATGTAACTGGCAACACTGTAAACTTTACGCATACATAAGGTGTAGTCATCTATAGCATTCTCTGCGGGTGTATCCCGGTTTTTACCAATATTAACACCCAGCACGCCCTTGAAATGACTTTTTTTGATCTGTTCAACCAAATAATCAACACCTTTATTATTAAACCCCATTCGATTGATAAGGGCATGTTGTTGTGTTAACCGGAATAATCTTGGTTTGGGGTTGCCTGGCTGAGGTCTTGGGGTGACGGTACCGGTCTCTATAAATCCAAAGCCCAGCGATCCAAGTGCTTGAATATGTTCACCATTTTTATCAAGACCCGCTGCTACACCAACAGGATTAGGGAAATCAATACCCATCACCTTAACCGGAGCATAATTTGATGCATTGTACAGCTTAAGCAATCCGGTTTTTTCCAACAGATCCATACTGACCATACTGATTGTGTGAGAACACTCCGGAGGTAACGTAAATAAGAGATTTCTTATCAGCTTGTACATAAAAGTAAATTATTTCTCTGTTGTTGATAGGACTCACCAAATAGTAAAGCATTATGAATAATGTATGCAATATATTTTTTTAAATGACTCAACAATACAGACCATTGCAACCCGTAGCACTATTTGCCTGAAAAAAAATACCAGCAGTTAAAATCTGTTTTGTGTTGTTACTATCAGACGCTTATTGAGTACCGGTTATAACTGATAAACAATCAGAGTGTTATAAACAAATAAGCTGATTTGTAAATTATAAAAAACAATCTAAATTTAAATAGTAACAAACCAACTGGTGTTACGATATTATAAAGCAAAACTATATTAATTTAAAACAGTATTTTACAAAGTGTATATTATCTTTTACTGCTTTTAAGCTGACGTTTATTTTTTTAATCAGGATAAAGCTTTTATAAATTATTATATCTCTATTTAAGCATGGATTTTCAGCGACAAAGCTTATAACTAAATCATTTGAAGCAGGTGTTTATGAATATAGTATTTAATTTAATTTCACTCTTAACTATCGCTTTTTTTGTCACTACAAATACATATTCCTTTGTGGAGAAAAATCATTTATCAGCCGAAGGTTTCTGGCTACAATACAGCGATCAGGCATCAGGAAAAGCACAATCTGTCATACAAATATACCGTGACAAAAATGGTACCATCAGCGGAAAAATTGCAGTTCCTTTTTTTAAAGTAGAAAAAAAGCATGTAGTAGTACCAGATATATCCTGTGCGCACAATTGTGGAAAAGGCAGTACTAACGGATACACCTATGATTACACCACGATGCCAGCCAGCCAAGTCGAAGGGCTTAAAATTATCTGGGGGTTGATCGAAAGTAAACCGGTAGCAACCAAAGGTCCGATTACCTATTCCGACGGATCTATTCTTGACCCAGTTTCAGGCAGGGTGTACAGCTGCAAAGCAAAACTAAAAAAAAATGGCACTATTCTTAAAGCAACCGGTTATATTTTCATCCCATGGTTTGGAAGAACCCAAACCTGGAAACGTATTGATGATAGTACAGCTAAAAAATTAATTAGTAAATGCGGACTCACATTAAAAGGTTTTTATCCTTACACAGATGAAAAGGGCAAGATAAACGATGAAGCGTTATGGAAATTTTGTTCACATGTAAACTGATCGATTTAACCATTAAATTACAAAGAGCTAAGCGAGTAAAAATTGCCATTGTATATCTGCAAAAATATGTTAAAATAGATCCATTTGTAAAGATTAGCTCCTGTAAATCAGAATTTGTTACTGTGAATAAGATTGACACAACGGGTGGTTACCTTCCAACCCATCAGCTTGATACCACAGGGCTTTATTGCCCTGAGCCGGTTATGTTGCTGCACAACAAAATACGCAATATTGCAGAAGGGGAGCTGGTTGAAGTAACGGCAACTGACCCTTCTTCATGGCGGGACATTCACAAATTTTGTGAATTTCTCGGACACAGCTTATTAAAAAAAGAAAAAACAGATAAAATCTTTTATTATCTTATTCGTAAAGGTAGCAGGCAGTAATTTACAAATTACTTCTTTATTTATATATGCTTATTTTTTTGATACAACAATTATTAGAAAAAATTATTCGTGGGTATCCCGATTATGCAAACTAATAACCAAAATAATTCAGACAGCTTATCTGCTTTTTCAATCTCAGATGATGATCGTTTTTCATACACCAACAGACCAAAAAGTATCGAAAACTCTTCCAGCGGACAGAAACAAAAAAGTAAACACAGCTCCCGCAGCTCGATGTTAATTATTGTTTTAATAATCATAGCCCTTACAGCTGCAGGTATCTGGCAAATGAACACAATACAACTCAGATTGGATGCAACGCAGGCACAAATAACTCAGATGGTTGCTCAGCTTGATTCGATAACAACAAAGATAACCCGAGATGACCATTCTGCTTTAAAAAATAGCGAAGCGCTTAATCAGCAGATAAACGCATTGCTTCACAACCAGAAGAAATTTGAACACACGCTAACAGAGCAGAAAAAACTGCTGGGCGGATTGCAGACAGAAACCAACAATAATAAGAAGGAATTTGCCGGTCTGAAATGGTCCAATAAAACCAATAGTACCAAAACAGAAAAACAGCAGACTGATCTTAATCAGCGCATTACAAAACTGAGCGAAAAGTTAGAAGTGTTAAGTTCGAGTCAGCTAAATTCAATTACACGCTGGCAATCTCAACTGGAGAAACTACAGCGTGAAACAGAAGCATTTTTTGCATCAAACAACAATAATAATAAATTCGATGATTTGAGTAAGAAATTGACTGAATATGGCGCTGAACTAAAGTCGGTTAATGAGTACAGGCTACAAATAAACCAACGACTGTTACAGATAGAAAACAGCGTCAGAAAACTACAGGCACAGGAAGATAAACCCTAATAAACCAAAACTATGCAGAAGAGGTGTGGTTGTCTCGATCATACGCTTATACAAGTATTTGCATCTTTGTTTTCCTTAATTTTATTTTCTATTTGGTAAAGTGTTAGGAAAACATATTTTAAAAGGGTTGTAAATCATAGCTTAGAAGCATTAGCATCAACAAAAATTTTACCTCTCTACTCTACATCTTTAGCGCTCCTCCGGGCATATTCCTCTAATAGATTTTGTACATCGTTTTGTACTTTTATCCTGTTGTCAGATACATGAAGGTTAAAAGTCATTCCATGTTCTGGAAACTCTTCTTCAAATCTTTCTATAGCGTGCCCTAATACAGTGAGAGAAACTTCTCTTGGCAAACCAGCCTCTGTTTCACCAATATCTTTAAAAGCAACCGCTTTTGCTCCGTCTAGATATGCCGCTCTAAATGCGTTTACATATGTATTTGATAGCTTCTGCAACAATGCCTTCGATGTTTTTACCTCGCCGGGCTTTATATCTTGCTTGACTGCATCTTTCCGCCTCAGGTAGTTTAGCAGCTTTTTTGCGTCCTTTTTTATAGCAGCAATCAGTTTAAACTTTGCCTTAGGCATTTTTTCTATTTGTATTATTCTCCTCTCTTCTTTCCCTAAAGATTCATTCGGTACTCCTATTGTAGTTATCTCATTAGGTTTTAGCTCGTCCCCTTTACTTACAAAAGAATGCGCAGTAGAAATACCACTTTTAAGTACTTCCGGACTCAACTCCTTATCCTTATTTTTTTCTACACTATGAATAAACGTATCTGCCTTAATTAAATCAACGGGCACCTCTCCCAATGTCAACTTCACATTGCGTAGTGGTGTATTCGCAAAATCAGTGTCTCCGAAAAAGTTCACATCGTATGGCAAAATTTTGGTTTTACCTGTTTTATCCATAGCCTTTTGCAGTTTTTTTATTGTCTTTCCCTGTATATCTTTTGAAGGTTTCGACTTGGGTGAGCTTGTAGATTGTTCAAATTCATCTTTTCCTTTTATACCCGCTTCTGGATTCAAAGGCTTATCCGATTTCGCTGCTTGCTCGACTATGGTAGCTAACCTTTTATCTTCTTTTGATAATTTTGATTTTAGCGATTTACCAAACCCTCTGATACACTCTTTCAATGTAAATTTTCCTGTCTCTGGAACCTCTAATGAAAATGCTATTTCTTTCGTTTCTTCTGTGGGAGTTTCCCCATCTGGCTGCTGGTTGAGTCTGTCTGAGACCTCCAGTTTTCCTTCATCTGTAATCTCTGATGAAAGTGCTATTCCTCCCGTTTTTTCTGTGGGAGTTTCCCTACCTTGCTCCTGGACGACTTGGTTTAATAACACCCCCTGCCTAGCCGTATCGTCGCGCTCCTTAATTACCTCAGAATATCCTTTATCGGATATTTTATTTCTTATTAAATCCTCAGCATTAATTGAAGATTTTACATTTTCAATACGCATCTCATTTTGTTTATTTTTCTCAGAAAAGTTAATATAGACACTTCCTTTTTCACACTTCGATATAATCTCTTGTTTCTTCTTATCTGTAAACTCATTACGGCTAAATAGATCCTCTTTTGCTTGCTCTAAACTTTTAGCAACTTCATTCTCTTTACTACCATCTTTATAATGATCATCTAATGATTGTCGTAATTTTAATAAAGTGTTATTAAATTTAGTAAAACTTACTTTTTCACCAGGAGGTATTAATGTTATTTTTGTCTTACCTTCAAATACTGACAATTGGAACTCATTATCATTAAACTTTATGTTTTCTTTTCTGCCTTTATACTCTTCAAAAGATTCTTCCTTAATCTCATTTAGTAAAGAACCAATTTGTTGTGATAACTCCTGGTGATTTTTTGCTAATTTATATTCAGCCATAACATTTGCAAATTTTTTTGCACGATTTGCCAGTAAGCCTTCAGATGAATCTGAGGATTCATTAGTGTTTAATTGTGTGGTTCTTTGCGCTGCACTTGCGCCTGAAATACTGTCAAAAGCCATCAGACCGTCCTCCATCAATTTATAAAAAATAAACAGGTCGCTAAATGAAAAAAACAATGTAGTTATTTGATATTAACATTCATTTAAAAACAACAGTACGGATATTATTTACAATTTATTTAAAAGGAATTTATTCTTTTAGCGGCAACAATTAACAACATTTATAAGTCAATCGTATCATATAATCAACCTTTTTATAACAACCCGGTTAAGAAACATTTTCTAATTTTGCTACAATTCCTTCATACCAACAAACTCAAAAATCTGATCAACTTCAGGATTAGCAAAAGACTAATGAGCATCCTTATCAGTCGGCATAAAGAATTGCTCTAATTTATTTTTTACATCGGAAAATACGCTGTCTTTGGTGTCATTTGGGCAGAGCTTAAAGGTTATACCATGATTCGGGTTAAACCTTTCAAAATCACGCAAAACTTCTGCCAATGTGATTAAAGCAACTTCTCTTGGATAACCAGACTGTTCACCAAATTCCTTAAAGGCAACTACTTTGTTACCGTTTTGTTTTGCCTCGTTAAAGGCATTCACATATGTGTTGTATAGTTTGCTTGTCTTATCTAATACTATTGCTCTTTCAGAAGAATTTATCTTCTCTGTAAATTTTTCGTTCCTTGCTGCAGCTGATATCCATTCTAAGTTCTTTTCTAAGATTTTCCGCTCAAAAGCAGTCACTTTTTTTATTTCTGCTGTTGGTATTATGCTTTCAATTCCATGTTCTCTTAGCTTATCCGTTGCTGATACTATGTATGGCTCACCATCTTCTAATTTTCTACCGTTAAGTTCCTCTATTTTCTTCTCATACAAACAATCTATCATCGTCTCACCTGAATTGCGATCAGGACCAGATCCACTCAGTTGACGCACCTGATCAGCCCATTCCGGATCTATATTCCTGTTTTTAAGGTCGTGAGATACACCAAAAATAATAATTGCATCTGCTCCAAGTGACTCAACAGGTACCTCCCCCTTAACAAGAGTTACGTTGGATGTAACCTTTGATGAAAGTAATATTTCTTCCGCTGCTTTTTTTGTAGGAGTTTCCCCATCTGGCTTCTGGACGGATCTGTTTAAGACCTCCCGCTTAGCCCTATCGTTGTGCTCCTTAACTTTCTCAGAATCTCTTTTATCGGATATTTCATTGCTTAGTAAATTCTCAGCATTAATTGAAGATTCTATATCTTTAATACCCATCTCATTTTGTTTATTTTGATCAGAAAAGTTAATATAGACACTTCCTTTTTCA
>JAPORK010000296.1:22518-25021 GCA_026710285.1 Endozoicomonadaceae bacterium
CACTTGCTTCACTTGCTTCACTTGCTTCACTTGCTTCACTTGCTTCACTTTCTACGAATTCTTCCAGATATACACATAATTTATCATCATGATCACGCCTTGTGGATTTTCCTTTCAATGAGCTCAGATACTCTTTAAATTTGTGTATGATTGATTTTATACCGATTTTTTCCAAAATTCCGGCATTTTTTGATGTCTGTTCTCCCTCCACCAAACTTTCTAAAGCAAAACCCGTGGTTTTGTCTTTTGATGAATTTGATTTTAGCCAGTTAGCAAACTTTCTGATTTTCCTTTTTTTAGGATTTTCATTAACTTCAGATGGTTCCACCGACATATCAAGTTGCTGTACATTTTCTGTCGTGTTTTTTTTTGCTACCTGATCGCCACCGGATTGATGTGAATATGTATCAGAACCTGTCGTCCATTCTTCTGCATCATCACACGCTCCTGATTGATCTAGTTCAAAGACCTGATTCGATGCATTTTCGAAAACCTCATTCTCTGCTTCCATATGATCATTTTGCCGTACTTCTCGTTGATCTATCTGATGAGGTTGTGTTTCCTCCATTTTGTCTAACAACTCTTGCTTGGCTTGTTGCTCTTGATCCCGGGCAGCCTGATGATCTATTCCGGTGGCTGTTTTTTGCAGGAAAGTATTAATATTACTACATTCAGCACCTATACTATCCACACGCATTTTATTATCTTCACCATAAGAAAATTTAATCTGAATAGTCAATTCGTTAAAACGTTGTTTAATTTTTTCTTTTTCATCATCTGTGAATTTGTATTCTCCAGATTCAAACAGCCGTTCCTCTGCTTCCTTTGCTTGTTTAAAAACCTCATCTGGTGCCTTACTTTCACAATAACTATTTAATGCTTCCTTTATACTTCCTAAGTGATTTTTAAATGTCTCTGCTGTCATTTTTTTTTCAGGAGGAATTAAAGTGGTTTTGACCTTACCTTTGGATATTGATAACCGATAAAAACCATCTGGTAGCTTCAGGTTTGCTGCACTTTTTTTATATTCTGCAAAAGCTTTTTCATCTTTACTTAACTCTAGCAACGAATCAATTTCTTGTGATAAAGACTCATGAGACCTCACTACTTTTTCTTCGGCCTTAGCATTTATAAATCTTTTTGCTCTATCTACTAGCGTCGTACGTCCATGAGATGACTCATTAAAAGAATCTTTATTTAACGGGTTCAGTGAACCTTTAATGCTGTCCATTACTTTAATTCTCCTCATAAGCAATAAAAACTATTAGCAATTAAATAAAAAAATACAGTTACTTGTACATAGTCAGTTTTTATTAAAAGATAAATTATTTACAATTAATATCACTATGATACTCTTTTACTCTGTTGTTAATTTGGGCTCATTCAATCTAATTTTACAATTTATACGACTCAAATTATTTTGAGTATTTTTACATATAGCTTCCAGCTATAATTATGTTACTTTTTCGGCTGGAATATACACTTCAAACAGACCAGTTACTTTCAGATTGCCATGTCAAATGTTTTATGCCTCCGACTCTTCAGAGGGAGGTATAGATAAATCAACGTACTCTCCCCCTTCCTTACTTTCACTACTCTTTTGTTTTTTTGATTCTGACAAAAAGTATTTCTCTAAGGTATTTTGTACGCTTTCCCGTATTTTTTCTTCTCTGTCCTTGACATAAAATTTATACTCCAGGTTATGACCAGGATGTTCTTTTTCAAAATCATCTAAGACTACTGCTAATACCTCTGTATAGGCTGATTTTGTCAGACCAGATTGTATTTGATCGGGAATATGAAAAGCAACTGTAAAAGGAACATCTTCTTTCCACTCATCATTTGCTACGGCCTTGTCTTTTATGTTAAGCGCCATTTCCAGTGAATTCAAATGTGTTTTATGTATTTCTTTTATATGCTCATCCGATGGAGTATCCCGTTTTGTATGCAATGCTTTGTCTAGTTCTGCTGTTTCTATTATATAATTAACGCCTTGTTTCTCAAGAAAACCCGATGCTGGTATGGCAACTACATCAGTACTTTGTAGATGTTCACTCAGACCTTTATCAGCACGCTTCTGCCTTACTAACTCATTACGATCATCCATCTTATTCGCATCCTTCATACCCCTACCACGAGCACCCAAATCTTGACCACTCAGTTGACGTATTCCACCAGTCCACCCCTTAGACATGCCATTGAGCTTGAGTGTTCTGGGAACGCTGACAATAATTGCGTTTTCCTTTACACCACGCATATTAATACTCGGTCCCATTATAAGTTCTATGTGACTGAGTGCTGTATTCTGAAATTCAGACTCATTTCCATAATCTTTTTTGGTTATTTTTACTGGTTCTGTGCAGTTTTTTATCATTTGAGTTAACTCGTTCCTGACTTCTGCACACATTTCTTTTGAAATGTTTTCTTTGATAAAGAAAATTTCAAGGTATTTCAGGCATTTTTTTTCTGTATCAGGTTTTTTCCTAAATTTAACCTATTTTTT
>JAPORK010000296.1:25037-27842 GCA_026710285.1 Endozoicomonadaceae bacterium
AGTATCTTTTCTATTATATTTCCTAAACGGGCACGCAACTTATCTTCTTTTGAAGATAATGATTTTAGCCAATTGAAAAATTGCCTGATCAGACCCATGGTTGTCTTTTTTTTACCGAATTCATCTGTACTAATAACTGTTTCAACTGAATCATTCTGGATTGTTTCTGCTTCTTCTCCTACACTAGCGGCTTTTTGTGAAGGACTGTCAGAGTCATATGCCCTCAATACACTTGTCTGATCAGCATCCGAATTTCTTGCTGACAACTTTTGTCGTCTTTCTTGTTCTTGTTGCTGCAAGATAGCTCGCGAACATTCTGAATCGGTTGATGTTTTCAGAAAGTCTCTCATATCCTCACATTGAGGCCCTACGTGTTTTAAATGCAGTTTCCTCTGCGGATTTTTATCATCATCATAACCAAATTCAATATTGATAACCGATTCCTCAATCTTTTTCTCAATATCTTTCTTCTGATCTCGCGTAAAGTTCATCTCTTTAGATCCCAATAAATTTTTTCCTGCTGCCTCCGCCGCATTATGAACATTATTTTTTGACTTACTTTGAACATAAGTCCTTAATACGGTTTCCGTTGAGGATAAATAACTTATAAGTTCTTCCATCGACATTTTTTCTTCTGGAGGTGTTAAATCAATTTTTTTGCCCATATAGAATACTGATAACTTGTAAAAACTATTATCATCAACCTTCAGACCTTTTTCTGTTTTGTGTCGATATTCAGTAATTTTTTGTTGACATTCAGTAAAATTTTTATCTTCGGCTTTGATTAAGCTATCAAGTAACGAACCCATTTCTTTTAATAAGGCCTCAGAAGTATTTATTAATTTTTCTGCCCCCATGGCATTTATATAATCTTTTACAGGATCTTCCGGTGCCTTATTATCAGGTTTACTTTTTTGATTTGGTTGATTTGTTTGATGAAAAGATATGCCTTGATTATTAAGACTGTTATCCATAAGTTTACCCTCTGTTGGTTTATGGGAAACAAACGCTATTGCTGACCAAATAAAAAAATACGATTATTTCATACAACCTCTTTTAGAAACATCAATAATACAAATGTTTTGTATAATTTATTTCAACAGGAATTTATTTTTTTCGTAAAAAAAATCAAAATCTTCACAAATTAATATTAATCTTTATCTGGTTTTGAGGTACTTAATTTTCGGTTTTCTGTAAATTTTTACGAATGTTTTTTTTATTAAAGGAAAAATCATTTGCAATTAATATTATCATTATAACTTTTTCATACATAGCATCTCATTTATGAAATTATGAACAGACTCTTATCTTCAGAAATTATCTAAAGCTTAAAACTTAAAAAGAGACATAACCTACTTCATCTGTAACAATCTGGTTTTGAAACTGAATAAGCAGATGAAAAAAGTTAATTATTCAGATTTTTTTAATACGCTAACCTACAAAATGAACCTTATCATAATTATATATTTTAATATAAACAATATGCTCATAATTATAATTGAATCAGTAGCTGTTGTAATTTGTGCAGATAAAGTGGATAGAGTCAGTATATAATATGCAAAATGAATAAAGCAACAGCTCTTATTCAAAGGTGCTGAGCTTAACCCGATAAGAGCAGTGGCAGAAAATGGATACAAAGTAGGAATAATAACCTCTGTATATAACACAAAATAATAATTTGATTACAAAATCAGGTATTGACAAACTAAAGTTTAAATGAAAAAATAAACCTATATTACAAGACTTTTACTCAATATAATAGATGATCACAGTCTTCCCTCATTGCCACTTCTGTAAAAGTAAAAAGTTAAACCATGTACACAATAAAATAATAAATTGTTATATGTATCAAGTTGTAAAAAAATATTGTCTTACAGGTATCGTTGTTGAAACAACGCATTATTAAATGTTTGACGTTTAAAGTTTGTATAGATTTTTCCGTACATAAATTTTTTCCATATCCATAAATGTGGAGATTGAGTTATGAATAATGGTATTCGAGGTCCCAGCAGTTTGACGAATGTTAATACACAGCTGAATGCAGAGAAGAGTAATGTTACAGGAGATACACAAAGCTCTTTACAAAATCTCTATGAAAAAGCACAACAGGTTGTAGATACTGTTGCTAAAAATAAAATGATTAGTGGTCTTTTTAATACAGCCAATCAACTTAAAGAGAGAATACAATATTTGGAAAACATCAACAACGATGATTATACAAATATGATTGAAAAATCTAAAAGCGATCAATTAGAAGCAGGAAGCATTGAATATAAAATGTTTCAATCAATAGAGATGGATGGTCAACCCTGTGAAATGACATTTTATGTAGATATTGATAATGAAGAACAGGAATTTTATGCGATACCTCCTGATGGACAATGTACAAAAGATGAGCTGATAAGTCAAATGAAACAAATTTTAGAAGCAGTAGAAACAGAGGCTGATAGTGTTGATGATGATCTCAAGAATGAGATAAAAAATCAGACTGAGGAAGCACGCAAAGATTTATTCACTCATCAATCGTTCAATAAAGCGAATGAGTATAGATTTTCTGACGCAATGAAATTTATTGATATCGAGGTTATATGTCATAAGGAAAATAATCAAATATACGACATAAAAGGTCACTGTAATCTTGATAGTTTACTGAGAAACGAATCTGCATCGTTATCTGAAGAGGAGAAAAGAAGCAACGAAAGCTTTCACATGCGACGACTTTTTGATCAGAATGATGCTAATTACTACCCACCACTCAGTTTTATTAAGTCGATGCATACGCAGTCTCAATCCCAAATCACTTTG
>JAPORK010000572.1 GCA_026710285.1 Endozoicomonadaceae bacterium
CGCTTGAAATACTAAAAGAGTACATACAAAAACAGAAAAGACCAGAAAACTAACAACGCTATCCATCCCACCCCCAAACAGCAAAGCTGTTATGCGGGGGGAATTTCGCTTAAATTGTTAAATCATCAGTCAATATCTGAGTGTTGCAAAAGATATTGAATAAAGTTATAATTTTCACTTAAAGGATCATTGGTAAAAAACAAAAATATTTCATCATTTTTAGCATCAATATTAGCACGACCACTTATTAATCTTTTAATGATATTTTTTCCTTTGTCTCTTTTTTCGACTATTTCCAGTGCAGTATTGTCCTTTAAATCTTTAGCATTAACAAATAAATGGGGATGTATTCAGATTTTAGCAAACCCACAATACATTGCATATTCATTCTTGTATTTTTTACAGCTTCATGCAGAGCAGTATTACCATTCCCATTTATAGCATTAATACTATCAGCGCTCATTATTGGCAATAATTCAGCAATACAGTCTTTGCTATTTGTTTTGGCTGCAACATGAAGAGCGGTAAAGCCGGTGAGACTCATGACACTGGCATCAACACCCTCATCTGCTAATATCTGAATACATCCCCATTTATTTTCATTAGCAGCAGAATGAATTGCAGTACGACGACTACCATCTAACGTATGCACATCGATGTGATCATGCTGTAATAATGCATTGACACATTTTTCAAAACCATTAAAACAACTTATGTGAAGTGCATTGTGACCGCCCTGGTTTCTACTATTAATTTTGTCATCATCTATGTAGGGTAACAGATACTGAATGCATTTAAAACACCCTCTCGATGCAGCAAAATGAAGAGCCTGACTGCCGTGAATATTGCTAATATTAGGATTTGCTCCAGCCTCTAATAGTTTTTTTACACAATTATAACGTCCATTCATTACTGCGACCATCAGCGGACTGATAAATTCATGATCTCCTATATTGACATCGATATACGTAACCTTTAATAATGCATCAATAACTGCTTCATTTCCATTAATGGCAGCATACCAAAGCGCAGTACGACCCTTATTATTTTGAATATTAACAGAGATACTTGGAGCATTATCTATTAATAAATGAAGAATTTCCGGTTCTTCTGTAAAAATAGCCTGGTGGAGCAACGTACTACCAGACTGATCTTGTGTTTGATTTAAAATGTCGGGTTGCCCGGAACAAAACGCTAATAGCAGTTTAATACAATTTATCCATTTGTTTTTTAAAGCATAGCTAAGGACACTAAAACCACCTTTATTAATGACAGCTGTATCGATCCCTTGTGCCCCCAGTAACTGCGAAAGACACTCATAACGTCCATCTCTGGCAGCCAGATGCAAAGGTGTATTACCATTGTAGTTTGTCAGATTAATATTAATATTTTTATTCTTTGCCAATATAATAGACCGGTTACAATTTATATTCGTTGCGGCTTTAAAGGAGTTATCAGCATATTTATTATACTTTAACAACAGATTGACAATTGACGTGTAACCTTTGCTGACTGCAATGTGAAGAGCTGTATTGCCGTGTGAATCCTCAATATTGAGATTATGAATAAAAGGTATTAAATGAGTTAAGACTTCGAGATTACCCTTAAGTGCTGCTGCATGAAAAACTGTTCGATCATATCTATCTCTGATTCTGGTATTGAAGTCAGAAACAATTAACAGTATGGCACCTTCTGTAAAATTATCCTCGATAGCTTCATGAAGAGGGGTTTTACCATATACATTTTTACAGTTGACAGTGTGTCCTGCTTTAATTAACTTACTAATAGCTACAGCATCGCGGTTTTTAACAGCTGAAAATAAATCATTTGCAAATACAGATATATTGAAAATCAGCAGCAAAAATGACAAAAATAAGCTTAATTTATTTTTATTAGCAGCACAGAATAGTACATTGCTAAACCCGATAAGCAAATAGTGAATAAACCATTTTTTTAATAGAACAAAACATTTAAACAACATAAATACTACTTCAATTTACTAAATACTTCTAATCCTTTTGCAAACCTGCATAGCCAGATGGCAATTAACTGAGTTCAAAGCATTCAGCGCCTGACACTTTTAATTAAAATCATTAAAATCAACAACTTAAATATGTACCGTGATTTATCTTTCTGTTAATATAGTCGTGTTTTCTGAAAATACAAAATAGATAATGTAATTTAACCTGAATACTTATTAAAAAATATTTTATGTTTTGTCTTTACAGCAGATATTCTCTGTGAAAACCGGACTTTTATCTACTTCATTAAGAGAGCGTTCATAATCTTTTGTAACCTGAAAAAAGATTATGAACAGGTTTTGAGAGAGTTATATAAAATTTATTACAGGGTGATTTGCTTCACTTTTTACTGCTATCTGGTTCTGGTGACCTGATATCTGTCGGTTGACTAAGCTGTTTAAAGTATGCTTCTTCGAGTTCAACCAACGTTTTCCAGGGAATAAAACCTTGCTTTGAATCTTTAGAAGATAAATAAGCTATTTTTATTCTCTTATTGTGATCAATGTTTTGGTGTTTTTTCATATGTCCGGCTAAACTATGAACACTCCTACCTGGTTCTCCTGTTTTGTCACAGTGCAGATAAGGGCATCTTGGGTTATCTTTATCATGTAAACGTGAGATGTCATATATGTACATATCACGCACACTTTCATAGATTAATTTTCCAACATTTATTTCCGGCATATTACAATAAGCATTTTTACCCAGCGCATAATTAAAACGACGAGATAATCCGGAAGATTCCTTATGCTTTTTTGAACTTCCTGCAGAAAGTGTAGTACTGTATTGTTCAGCTTCATCTTTTATGACCCAACTCATTTTTCTTTTCTTCATTGGCGGCATTTCTTCTTCACTGTAACTGCTATCATCGTTGTAATCAGCTCTTTTTATTTTTCTGTTACTCACTTTCGTAGGTTCAGAGATGATTTTGTATTCCTCATAGTAGCGATTAAATTTCTGCAAGTAAGCGTGTGTGTTACTACCGTTGGGATCAAAAGTTTTAACTGCTTTGCACCTTCTTTGCTGCCCAAATACTGTACAATCGACAGTATTCCATGATACAATAGTTTGAGATTTAATTTTTTCTCCAGCTTCATTATACCTGATTAAAGGTAAAGGTTGTGCTTTTGATGCCTGTCCTCCTGTTGTTGCTTTTGATGCTGCTAACATAACTATCTTCCTTCTTAGTTTATAGTTGTAAAATATTTTATTTTTAGTAATCTCATTTTCAATATCTGTACAGACCTTTTCATCTATAATGGCTGTTTGATACCTGACATACTGTAATTGTTTCCTAAATAATAAACAGAAATGTTACTATGGCTGACATAAACAGAATCTTCAGAGAAAGGGAGGTGAAAGACTCGTATAACTGATCACTTCCTTATACGATTTTTTTATAATATTAATTAAGCTGTCAGTCAATATCTGAGTGTTGTAAAAGATATTGAACAAACTCCTTGTTTCCAGAAAACAACAAAAAATTCTCATCATTTTTAGCATCAATTTCCTGAATTAGTCTAAATTATTTTGTGCGCATTCCTAATCAAAAGGTAATTGAACAAGACCTACATCGTAAGGGTCGTTTTATTATTGCGACCAATAATCTGGATAAAAATACACTTTCTGAT
>JAPORK010000495.1:0-1593 GCA_026710285.1 Endozoicomonadaceae bacterium
AATATTTAATCTATTTGCAGATAATTTATGAAGTTAAATATCTTAAAAATAATGCAAAACTTTTTATAAAGTAAAAAGTAACTGATAAAAATATTTTGCTAAATTTATTTTTTTGTAATAATACAATGCTCTGAATTAAACGAATTTTATAGGGGGAGTGCTTAATACTAAAATCAAGCTGGATATATTAACGTGACTTTAAAGTTAGCTAAAATGGTTCTTAAGCTGTTAATCATGACAGCAGTAGTACTTTTAGTAGCTGGATGTAAAACTCCGATTTATCATCATTTAAATGAAATGGAAGCCAACAAAATGTTAGCTTTACTTTTAGATAACAATGTTGCTGTGTCTAAACAAATGGATAGCAAGGGTGTATCTGTCACCTTAATGGTAGAAGAGTCTCAGGTTGTTAAAGCGCTTGATATTCTTCATAACAATGGATATCCGAGAAAAAGCTATGTAACAATTGATGAAATTTTTCCCCCAGGGCAACTTATTACTTCGCCTGAGCAGCAGCGGGTAAAAATGGTGTATGCTGAAGAACAGCAACTTGATGAGATGTTAGCAAGCATTCCCGGTGTTATTACGGCTCATGCACAAATTAACGAACATTTATCTAACGATGTGACCTCTCTCACAAATAAAGAGATACCACCAAGTGCAGCAGTATTAATTATCTATTCTGCCCAGCAGAAGATGGATAATTATTTACTACAAATTCGTGACCTTATAAAAAATAGTGTTCCTGGATTAACAGAAGAAAATCTGAGTGTTGTGTTAATACCAAACAAACCGGTTGCTCCTCCTCGCCGGTAAAATATTTTTTAATGAAATAATTTCAGGGTTTACTATATCAACGGACAGTTTTTAAAAATTCACGATGAATCAAATTTTAATCTATGGATTTTCAAGGATATTTTTTCATCAAAATAAAAATAAATCCTTATAAAATAGATAACTCACAGAAGATGTCTGAAGTGTTGCTATATATGATAATTATTATGAGTCATTTTTATTTTTAATGTTGCGTTTTCTTTATGGCTTTTAAACAAAGTTATCTGGATTATCGCTATTTGTTACTTATACTATAAACATAGATAATATCGCTCTGCCATGAAGATTTTAAAAAATCATATTGGGGGTTTTAAACAATTAATAATGGTGTGATATTATAAAATTAGTGTTAAATAAAAATAATTTTTGTTTGTATTCTGATGAATGAATATATGTTTTAAGCTCATGCAAAATGAAGTATAAAAATTCATAAAAAATGAATATCTGAATCAATACACAAAAACAATATTAAATTAAAAGTTTGATGAAATTCAAAATGTGAATATTTTAAAATATTCTGATACTAAATTTTTTTATGTGTGAGAGTAATTTGTGGAAAAATAATTGTTCTGCTAAAAAGTAGGAGAAAACATATGAGTAAAATCACTGGAATCTCAATCAAGCCTATAAAAAAAGATGATAATAAAGCTTTAGATAGCTATTCATCTGTAAGAGAGCATGTTGATAAAACAACAGCAGGAGAGCAATTAAATAAAAATGATGTTGATTTTTCAATATTTACAGATGCTATGCCACCAC
>JAPORK010000495.1:1603-3650 GCA_026710285.1 Endozoicomonadaceae bacterium
TAAAAGACGATATGCCAAAACATAAGAAGAAAATGAGTGAACTCATTAATTTATTTATTCAATTCATCAAAGAAAAATTACATCTGAAATCTTCAAAGTACAATATACCTGATGATGATATTACAAACACAGAACAACACTATGGTAAATTTACCTCGGAGAAAGAAACCGGAACTGAAATTTTCAATAAAAACATAGAGTTTGCAATATTTGATAAGATAAGTCAATCACTTTTCGATAATTGTTCTGATGCTGAAAAGAAAGATTATACTGAGCAACATGTAGGCTCTTATGCAGGTAATGTAAAAAATTTCGATAATAATATAGACAAAACAATGGATAGAAAAACATACGAGAATTATAATAAAGAATGGAGCATTTTTGTAAAGAGCAAGTGCCCGGAATTAAAAATGATGGAGGAGGGGGTGAGTATGTTTACAAATCATTGCAAAAATAAGTATGAGCCAACTAGAAAACAATTCGCATCATCTGTAAAAATTACCTTTGAACAATCAGATGAAATAAATGGGCTTGTGGCGCAACAATTCACTCAAGTATCGAATGAGCTAATAAATGGTCACATCAAAAAGCATCCGGAGCTGAAGCTACCTACTATGGAAAAATTACAAGAATTGTATGAAGAGTTTAAGGCAGAAAAAAACCAATTTACTCAATTTTGAGGTTGATATTTAACACTCAGGGCTTACGCACCAAGAGAATGATTCTTAATAACCAAATAAAACAATTACTTTTTAAGAAAAAAATGTACAGATATTCATAGTTTTATACCTTATCAAAGACTGATCAACTGTCAGTTAGAAGTTAAAATGCACAGATTGAGTCTCAAAAAAGTGTTATATGAAGCTCCAAATGAGAATGATTCTCTTGGTGCGTAAGCCCTGATTTAACACTCCCTCCTGCTCAAAGATTGTTTATTCGCTACACGCTTCTTAACAACTTATAAGTGACAGATCGCTTCAAGTAATTTTTAGAGGAAGGTTAATATTTTGCTAAAAAGCTGGAGAAAGATATGAGTATAGTTAAAGTCAAAAGTAAACTTATAAAGACACATAATGAAAATGAAAAGGTTCCAGGTAATAATTTAAGTATAAAAGAGCATGCTGCATCTTTGAAAACAAATCAAAAATCAAATAAAAACAGATTTAATTTTTCAGGACTTAAAAATAATATATTAAAAAATGCAAAAAGAGTTCTCGCTATCTTAGACTTATTTATTTCTAAAGAAAAATTAAAGACAAAATCTAAAGCCTATAAAATTAATGATCATGATGTACAACTAAAACAAACAGAGCATTATACTGGAACTATACCAGATAATGCAACAGCAAGTGAAATTTGGAATAAATATATAGGTGATTCAACAATAGATGATATATGCAAAGCATCCTGGTCAAAATTCCTTGGCGAGAGAGAGCATGATGCAGACTGGTTAGCTAAGCAACATCTAAACTTCTATACAACTAAGATACCAGAGATAGAGTCTAACGTAGATAAGACTATGGATGGAAAAACACGTAAAGGTTATAATGATCAATGGTTTGCTTTTATAAATAGCAAATATCCAAAGTTAAACAAATCAGCAGAGGCAACCAGTACATTTGTGCTTAATACCAGCGCCTTGTGGAAAGAAAAGAATTTATCTGGTTCTTTAAAAATGAAAGTTGAACAACTAAAAGAATTTAACAAGATCCAGTCTCAAAAATTAATTGAAGCAACGAATAAGGCGATAAATGATTATGTTCAAAAACATCCGGAGTTAAATTTGCCTACTACAGAGAAATTGCAACAATTATATGAAGAATTTAGGGAAGAGAAGAATAAAGTTACTCATTTTTAAACATAACCGTTTTTATTTCAGGTATAGCAGAAAGTTAATGTATAAAAAATAACCTGATTGTGATAGCTTTTGTAATGTAAAAATCAGTGTAATATTGCTGTTAGATAAATTTTTCAGTTAATTTAAAGATTTATCCATTGCAAGTATGTCAGCCTAAACATCCCTATCTTCCTGGTATTTATATCCAGG
>JAPORK010000008.1 GCA_026710285.1 Endozoicomonadaceae bacterium
CTGAAAGATGCTCACCGGTCAGGATATCATATACATCTTCAGTTTGATCATAATTATTATAATGGATATAGCGTACCATATCGCTGCCGTATAAAGCTGCAGCTATCCTGGAAAAACCATCATAAAAAATAGTAGCTATATCTTCTATTACACTATTAGTATGTTGCTGATAACTGACTTTAATTATCCGGTTCAGTTTGTCATAAAATGTCAGCCGCTTATTTCCTGAAAGGTCAGTTACATTAGCAATTCTTCTGTTTTGGTCATACTGCCAGTAAAAGTCATAATCAGGATAGCCATTTGCTCCGATATGATGCAACTGTTGTGTTTTACTATCATCGCTGTAAGTCCAGGTCGTTATTCCGGTAATATCCTTCTTTTGTACGGGTAAAGCGGTAATCTGATTATAAGAAAGAGATGCTATCTGCTTTTTATCCAGTGTTTCATATGCAGGTAATCCAATACGATTATATTGCCAGGATATAATATGTCCTGCCGGTGTAATAATGGTTGCCACCTTACCATCAGGTGTATAAGTGTACGTGGTCTTTTTTCCATCTTCTCCTGCTTTCCAAAGCAGCTCTCCGGCAGCATTGTATTGTGATGAAGCCAACAAATATTGCGATAAAGATTGCTTATCTTTATTAGCAGGGATAGCCCATTTTTGTACAATTTGACTGGACAGATTATAGATATTGTATATTTTATTACCGGCAGGATCGGTAATATAGGTCAAATGTCCCAGAGCATCATAATCTTTGGTGACTACTCTTCCCATTGGGTCAACGGATCTGATGACTCTGCCAAGACCATCATAAACGACAGAGGATATTATTGTATCTGTCTGAGTATAATGAGTTTTACATAAAGTGCTGGCTGTGCTAGAGTCAGAAACCATAAAATTCGCAGGTAATAAGATTTGTTTGACTGGTTTGTCCAGCAGGTTACTGTAAGTGACAGCAATAACAGAAAAGTTTTTCTTATTATCATACCTGAAATTCACAGTACAACGATCAGAATCATCATATACTTTTACTACTGTTTCCTGATCGGGTAAATACTCACGAAGTACTCTGTCCATGTCGTCATAAGTAATAGTAGTTGTTATGTGTTGTGTATTTCCTGAATCATCTGTATAATAAGCTTTTTTAGCAATAACACGACCGTAATTGTCATAAGTTACACTCTTAACTGGTAACCATTTTCCGGGCTCCGCTGTTCCTAAGGCAGAGATAGCTTCTCTGAAAGAAATTAATGGTCGTCCTGCTCCATCAAAAAGTATTTTGTTCTGCAGACCGTTACCGGCAGTGATAATTAACTGAACCTGATATGGAGAAACTGTATACTGATAATGCTTACTCACTATAAAAGTCGTTCCCGATCCGGAATCGGTTTGTATTAATCGTCCTTGATGATCATAATGATAGCGAAGAATATTTTTATTTTCAGGATCTGCCACTTCAAGTATCTGGTTGGTGAACATGCTGGTAGTCACTGCCGGAGAACGTTTAAACTGATCAGTGCTGATTTTAACCGTAGTATAAGTGGTTTTAGTTGCTCTGTTTCTGCTTAAAATATAGTGGTAATCTGTCGTTATGTTACTGAGTGTTTTATCAGATGATACTGAACCTGTCACTGTTGTTATTTCTAAAAGTCCATATTTAAAAATATCTGCTGTACTATAATACTTGCGTGTTGTAGTCATTTGTTGATTACCTGAATGTACTACTTTTTTTGTGAGTACCAGAATATATCCATTACCCTTCAGATTAGATTCTTTTTGATAATAATAATTTGTGATTAAAGGAAGAATGGATGATTTTGATGGCTGATCTGCAGGCTTCATAATCACAGATTGTACCGGAGTGCTTAAAGACCATCCGTCAGGTTCAGCAGGACAGGCAGTATTACCACTTGCCGGGCAATAGCTGGTTATTTGTTCGCGTCCGTAAGCATCTTTTGTACTAACCAGGCGTCCCTGAACATCATAGCTATTTTCCACTGTTTCCACCGCTGGCGGTCCTGAATTTTCTCCCCATGTTCTGGTTATCACTTTTAAAGGTAAGCTATAGGTGACGGGTAAATCGCTAAAACTGGTATATGCACAACCATTACTTTTATCGGTACGACAATAAAAATTATTCATGGCTGAAAGCAAATGTCCTGTGCGATTACTGATAAGTTGTGCACTGATCAACAGATGATATTTGTTGTAAGTACGCAGCTGTGTTGTGATTTCATTATCCTGCATCGTTGTATAGGTATAACTCACAGGTGCTTCAAATAGTATATCCTGTGATGAACTGAGCAGTTTATTTAAACCAGAATTAAAGCCAAGGTAGTTATGTGCATTTGCTTTGCTCTGATCATAGCCGTAGCGGGTAACCATTTTTGGTTGGCTGGCACCAGGATCTGTGGACTCTCTGGTTACCACACACAAATGACGTTGATTACCATAAGGTAACGCAACAGCCATTGCACTGGTACAGTTATAGGTTATGCTCTTTTTTAAACCAGTAGGATAAATCACTTTGTTAAGTAAATGACCACGGTAATCCATATGGATAGTGGGTGATGCTTGTTGGTTTTCTTCAGGTAAAGTGATATTTCTGAGTTCATTGTTGCAATGATTGAGCATGATGTAAACCGGTTTTCCCTCAGTACCATAGCTGGTCACTGTGATAAAACTTTCTTTCCTGGTTAAAATAATTTTGTTTCCCAGATCATCACGAATGGCACTTAACCAATGGGTTCCGGCAACATAATCAAAAGTAACACCACGTCCGTCTTGCTGTTCTAATCGGGTTTCAAAACCATCATGATTAAGTATCTCGCGAAGACCATTGGTGTAGGTTATGGTAAAATATTTATTTTTACTTCCATCTATCTGAATATCATGTAACTTGTGATAACGAGGTCTCCAGATACTATTTGGCATCATCTCTAAATTGAATGTTTGCCCCTGAGAAGTGGACAGCTGATTATTGATCGGATTAAAATGGGTCAGATTCCAGCTCCAGCCCACTCCAAGTTGATCAGGATCAGCTCTGCTGTTACTGTTGTAACTGACTTGCAGATTAATATTGGGTCCACGATCCAGATTGCTGATCATGCTGCCTACTTTTATATAAGCGGTTAGTGTGCCAGTGCGGGGATCCACTGCTGTTCCCCAGTTTTTTTTAAAATTAAAAGCATTGGACCAGGGAGATGAACCATAACCACTGACTTGTGTTGTGGTTAATTCAGGTTTTTTAATAGTATTTTTTGACTGTAACAGTGTCTTATTATTTTTCTGTTCATTGATTAAGTGAAATTTTTTAATTGTCGTGTTGGATTGTTTATATTTGAAGGGCACGTCCTGAAAAGAGGAAGGTAATGCTTTACAAATCAGCTCGTAACAAAAAGATAAAAATAGTAAATAAAAACAGATAACTGTTTTTTTTAAAAAATTAATTTTAAATATTTTTAGTGTCGAAGTGATATACATGTTTAATATACTCTTAAGAAGGAATAAAGAAGAGACTTAACAATGACAAATAAATTATCTATTACGAATTTTTTAAATTGTTAGTGCTTTTAATTATAGGAACGTGCACGAAATAATTTGTACAATCCTAATCTATCCATAAAATGACAATG
>JAPORK010000387.1 GCA_026710285.1 Endozoicomonadaceae bacterium
CCTCTGTTAAAAGATATTTCAGCTAAGCACAATAGTTTTCACTGCCCTCTTTCTGAAGCAAGAAGATTTTTCCTGTAAGGCATTAATATTCGGATGCAAAAATGTTTCTGGCAGCAGCGATAGCGTTGCTTACCCGATTCGATCCAATCTTTTTTCACTATGCTCTGTGTTTTCAGGTAATAATAACAGGGAACTTTTAGGGTAGTTATTTATCAAAACTTCTGTATAACGACAGAGAAATAACTGAATTTCACACCTGGATTATTCACTTTCATACACTTCTGAAGCATTACCTAGGTAAAATGATATTTGACTGTTGAACAACAAATATCTACTTTTTCACAGCAGATGCAAAATAGTCAAAAGCAAAGTGTGTGTAACAAAAGTAAAAGTATTTTGGGTGAACAAGAATAATAAATTTTCAAAATTTACTCTGCAAAGGAACTAAGCAGGGCTTACGCACCAAGAGAATCATTCTCATTTGAAGTTTCATATAACGCTTTTTTGAGACTCAATCTGTGCATTTTAACCTCTAACTGATCGTTGATCAGTCTTTGATAAGGCATAAAACCATGACCAGCTGTACATTTTTTGCTCAAAAAGTAACTGTTTTGTTTGGTTATTAAGAATCATTCTCTTGGTGCGTAAGCCCTGAGGAACTAAGTAATGACTGTTTCAATAATAAAAATAATAAAAAAAACATTGGCACTTTTAACTTTATATTTTCTTTTAAATGCTTTTCTGACCTTAAACCTGTATGCAAAAGATTCTCTGCCTACAATAAAAAATAGTACTCCATGGAAAGTAAAATTTAAATATGAATGGTTCGGGTGTGGCTCATTTAATGCATACAAAGACAAATCCAGCAGCGATCATTTATTTGGTCCACATAAACATACCAGCAGAAAGAAGATAGCCTCAGGTGACACCTATACGCTTAAAACAGGCTGCTTTGCCAGAATTGGCGCATCAGTTTACATAACACCTTATAACCTGTCCGATACTTTTTTAGATAATTTAACGCTATCCATAAAAGAAGGAAACACCATTTCATGTATAAAAACATTCTGTGTATGTAAAGGTCAATTCTGTCAAGAGGAAAATGGCTCATGGGAAGTGCCCCGTGATAAAGTTCTTCCAACATTAAAATATGATAGCTCCAAAAAGAATGAATATAATGCTTATAGTGGTTACTATTGGTACATGGACACCAATCAATAAATTTATAAAATCTATTCGGATTGTTTACAGCATCTGAACAGATCATAAAATTAATCCTGTTGTTAAATTTACTGAACAGGATTGATTCCCTCACCTCTCTTAAGACTGTACCTCAGCCACATTTTTAGGCTCTGATTTCTTACTCTGACAGGTTTGTCTCCTGCTGAACATGCTAACCTTTGTCGGATGTACACCGACTAATGCTGTATGAATTCACCTGAACTGGTTTATTCCTTTCCCCAAACAATATTAATTTTTATGAAAACATTTGTGTATAAAAGACAGCCCCTAAGGGAGAGGTTTTACTGCGTGCCTAATAAATATATAGCTTTCCATTTAAATATGCTATACATGCTGTGAATGATGTCTTATCCACCAGAAATATACTAATGTAATATTTTAAATAAGATGATCAGATCGGTTATATTCAATAGTTAAGCCACTTTTGTTTGGTTAGTCTTCAAACACTGTCTGAAGATTGCTGTTTTATATCTCTGATTATAAATATTAGCTGTTAAAACAATAATTAAGGTAAGTATTATGATGTATTTATATAGACTTCTGTGCATTTTCTTTATCTGTTGTGGATTACATTCCGCTATCGGTAATGCGGTACCACTTGACCCCGTACAAATTAATGCTGCTCGTATATATCAGGCAGAAAAAATATCTCACGATTTAAGCAAAATGGTGTTATCCCTGGGACAGAATCTTGCCTTTTATCTGCAGGGAATCAATACGGTTGAAGCGTTTGCAATGGCTTTACCCTCAATGGTATTCCCTGTTAAAAGAACCCCGAATCATATAAGCGATATTTTTTATAAATATGTATTTAACGAAGATGATAGCACAATTTCAAAATCTAAAAATTTTGTTTTTTCACAGACCAACCTGCCAAAAAGAAATCAGGATTTATTAAAGCAAAAAGGACAGCCACATATTTATGATAATCCTGATAACTATGCCAGCGATGTATCGCAAGCAAAAGATATAATAGCTAACTTTGTTAATATTGGACTTAAAGATGCAGTTAGTGAAAAAGCTGATGCTTATACTAAGATTGTAAACGCAGTTTATTTTAAAGCCCGCTGGGGCATTCTTTGTCGATACATAGAAGAGTTTGACTGGAAAAAAAATAAGCCGGTATCAGAAAAGGTAGAAGGTATTATAACTCATTCATCTGAGAGCAAAACAATTAAAACAGAAAAGGTCAATGGATATAATGTGTACTCACTTCCCCTCCATCAGCGAGAAGGTAAATATAAATTTATTATCGCTATGCCAGAAAACAGTTTATACATAAAACCGGAACAGGCACTCACAAATGGTATGATTGCTATGAACTGCATAGATTCTGTCAAAAATGGGACACCGCTACCAGAGAAAGCTTCTCTTGTGTTTCCCAGCTTTCGTATTGAGCAACAACACAGTCTGGATCCGCTGTTCAACCAATCAACGTTCTCTTTCAAAGCTTCTCAGGCGATCCTGCTAAAGGCAAATTATACTGGGCTAGTAGAAGAACCAGGGCGATTTCTAATAAAAGACCAGCCGCATAGTGTGATAACAATTGATGAACCTTTTGCATACTGGGTTGTTAATGAAGAAACTGGCAAAATTCTGTTTACTGGAGTCGTGTACGACCCTGAAACATGATAAATAAATTTACAGCATTTTTTTGATAACAACAGTCTTGTATTTTTATAATGAGTACAAGACTAATAAAACATCTTACCAACAATGCTTTATTGTACGATCATCACAAAACCGTTATATCGAACACAGTGAAGACAGGCTTTATCAATACAACCAATCTTTACAATCTGCTGGTAAAAGAAAGGTTCAGATTACACAAAAAGGTGGACGTAAAGCACGGAAAGTTACCTGTGATGTTCATTATGCTTCAGCAATCATTAAACCCTCCTAAAAAAACATGGTAAGTCAATATCAATGTTTTATATCCATTGCCGGGAACTTAATAATGATCAGGGGTTGTGTTGGCATATTTTTACCTCTGAACCTGTGAGCAGACTTCGGCAGAAGCTGCTGAAGACTTATCTTCTGAATTTAACGACATTTTCATACAAAAAACTAGCTTTGCTACTTTAAATCAAATACTAAAACACTTGTTCAAAAATAAGGAAGAGTTACTGCTTGTGCTGAAAAGACCTGAAGTTCAGCTGCACACTAATGGCAGTGAAAGCGATATTCGGGATTATGTTAAAAAGAAAAAAGTCAGTGACGGTACCCGCAGCGATGAAGGCAGAAGGTGTGGTAATACCTTTGCCAGCTTGAAAAAAACGTGCCGGAAACTTGGAGTTTCATTTTGGAAATATCTTAGTGATCGTTTGACGGAAGGGATAAGAAATATTCCCTCGCTGCCTGA
>JAPORK010000280.1 GCA_026710285.1 Endozoicomonadaceae bacterium
ACAATTTGTCGTGTACACTTTTTTTCCATAAAATCAAGTTTTATCAGGCGTTATCATGCTTTTTGATTTTCCTTTGTTCATCTTTATTGCGTCACTGGATTTTAACGCAGTTAATCTTTTTAGTCCGAAAAAGTAATAAGGCACTGTTGCAAACTACAAAGTATCTACTAAAAACGAGCTAAAAATCAATAAATTTATTTAGAGACTTTTTTATAGTTTGCAAAAGAGCTATTAATATACCACTGTCTTGTGAATAAAAATACCATTATTCTACTATTGTATTCCAGTGCTCATATTTATGCGATTTCCCATGAGTCACCTCAAAGTAAGCATCCCGCATTTCAGTAGTCACAGGACCGGTAGTGCCATCACCTACAGGTAAATCATCAACAAAGCTTACGGGAGTAACTTCCGAAGCTGTACCGCTGAAAAATATTTCATCAGCGAGATATAACTCATCCCGGGTGAGATTTTTTTCAACAACCTGATAGTTAGCATCACGAGCCAGTGCCATTATAGTATCACGTGTAATACCGGGAAGTATATTGGCATCTGTAGGAGTATAAAGAATATTATTTTTTACCAGAAAAATATTTGCAGAGCTGCCTTCAGCAATAAACCCGTTGCAATCAAATAATATTGCTTCCTGGTAACCTTTTCGTTTTGCTTCCTGCAAAGCCAGTATAGAATTAACGTAATGTCCGGTTATTTTAGCTTTTGCAAATACACTGCCCGGGTAAAGCCTTTTAAAAGTAGAGGTAACAACGCTGATACCTTGGTCTTTTTCCGCACCAAAGTAGTTTTTCCAGTCCCAGGCAATGACAGAAACATGAACATCATTTCCCTGTGGATAAACCCCTAAAGAATTATCATTATAAAAAACCACAGGACGCAGATAGGCTGAGGAAAAATGGTTCCGGCGGATCACCTCTTGTTGCGCCCTGAGTATAGTTTTTTGATCGAAAGGCAGTTTCATACCAATTAATCGCGCTGAATTAAATAACCTTTGCGTGTGTTCTTCTGCCCTGAAAATTGCCGGTCCTCTCTCTGTTTCATAGACTCTGACACCTTCAAACGCTCCGGAACCATAATGAATTGTATGGCTGGCTATAGAAATATTAGCTTTTTCATCACAGATAAACTCCCCATTAAACCAGATTATATTTTGTTGACCTAAAAAACTCATCGGACCTCCTTAACAATTAAATAGACATTATGAGTATACGTTGATAGTATGCATTTTGGGAGGTTTTTTAGCTCTTATTAAGCAATAAAATAAATCTCACGCTTCTTTTCAGCTGGTTCTGTTTGCTCAAAGTATTATTGATAATGGAAATAGTTATAATGCAACAAAACATAATCTGATAACTTCAGACATTTAATTGACGGCAATGAAATGCCTGAATACTGTTGTTATTTACCCTGTTTTTTTAACACAAGGCGTTTATGTCACATTTTGGCTGGTAAATTCAGCCACTATTTTTTCTGCTGCACCTTTTTGTAAAACAATCATGTCGCCAAGCATACTCAACATAACCGATTTTACTTTGCTAATATATTCCTGCAAATATCCTTGTATGTATTCTGCCATTTCATCAAGATCTTGTTGTGTAGGTTGCTGCGGAATATCAATATTAAATATACCAGGATCAGGAACTCCCGGATATTTCTTTATACAGTCCTTTGCCATTTTTTGCCAGATATGTAATACAACAGGATCAGAGTGATGCAGCTTCTTTTCGATTAATTGCTCAAATTTGCGTGCTTTAAATTTTTTATTTTTAGTAATATCTATAATATCAGCCATCCTAGCTTCCTCTAGCTAACCATCCATGCACTTGTAAGTGATGTCACCCTTATTTTATAATAGCCAAAAATAAGCAATATTTCTTAGCATCGCATGGCGCCTTAAAACCTGTCAGCTCAGGTAGGGTATATAGTTACCTAAAACCGGAGAGAAAAATGGCAGCCGGCACATGTAAAAAATATTCCAGAAAACCTGAGCCGAATGCTGTTCCCCGCGCTCATAATCTGAATTATTTATACAGACAAACTACCTGGAGTTTAGGGTCTGTTAATGTTTTGTCGTTTAGCGCACAGGGATGAAAAATCAGATCGAATATATCTTCTGAGTCAAGTCCCAATGGGTATGGGAGTCATGGAATTAACAGAATATAAAAACTCAGGAATGATCGGTCATAAAACTAATCATCAGTTACACGGAGCTGGATGAACCTTGTAAAAAAATTATCTGATCAGCACACAAAATATTATGTATAACGTATAGAAGTCAATAGGTGTACAGTTTATTATATATAAAAATGTTGCATCCTTTGTTGTACAAAACATATGTCTGCGTGTAATATCAATAACATAAAGATTTTATATTCTCTGTATAGTCTGAGATCTTCAAAATTTACGAAAAAAACAGGAATATATATTTTTAGTTATTGTGTTACCGACAATTCATTATGCACCCATTTATTAATAAATATTATAAATGTGTGTTGGTGGAGATTCATACTTGTATTATAGTTGAGTAATCCGCTTTTCTTATATATTATCGTTAATAATATATAAAAAATAGTGAACTGTAGTATGATCAATATAAACTCTGTATATAATGAAATTTACAGAGAAACACCGTTGTAAATTTGATACTGATATTATAAAACCTTAGACATGAGGAGATGACGATATGTCTAGTAAGTCTAACAAAAAAGCTGGTGCTATAAAAGAGAAATACACCAAAGCTCAAATATTGAGCGAAATAGCAGAAAATACCGAATTAACACGTAACGATGTGAAAAAGGTATTAGATGAGCTGGAACTGGTGATTGACCGGCATATCAAAAAGAAAAGTTGTGGAGAGTTTGTATTACCAGGTATGTTTAAAATTGTTACCAAAAAGAAACCAGCACAAAAAGCCAAAAAAAATGTGCCTAACCCATTTAAACCGGGAGAACTTATCGATGTTGCTGCTAAGCCTGCCAGTACACAAGTCAAAATACGGGCACTAAAAAAATTAAAAGATGCTGCTGGCAATTAATATTAAATAATATTTATGTGGAGATGAGATCTATTCTCATCCTCCCTAACTCAAAATACGTTCTGAGTACATACTTTCATAAACTGATAACGCAAAACACCCCAAACGCCGTTAAAATTAACTCATCAGAGCATTATTTACTAATTTAAACGTTAATTATCGTAAGATTTTTCAAATAAATGAACAAATGCATTTGATGTGAGCAATGATCATCATGTCGCTTACACAGAAGATTACACTTTACAGACAAATAAAAACAACAAGAAAAACTAAAAAGCAGTGGCTTTTTATCAACATTTGCAGCCTGTCAAAAAATTATAAACAGGCTCTGACAGACGCAATGGACTATTATTGACTTATAAAACCTCAAAAGCAGACCTGACAATAGCTACTTTCCGTGTATTGTTATTAGTTCTTAACTACAACAAAAGACTACATATTACCTTGACATCCCCCCTCCCTAAAGGCTGTCTCTTAGTCGCATTTTTTAAGTTCTGATTTTCATTCATAGTTTTATTTTCTGCTGAATATATAGA
>JAPORK010000553.1 GCA_026710285.1 Endozoicomonadaceae bacterium
CTGCTGTGTTTAACTGATGAGTCGCCGGATTATAGTGGGTCAGATTCCATGCCCAGCCACGCCCCAGGTGATCTGGATTACCTTTTGCGCCACTGTTATAGTCCATTTCCAGATCAATATCAGGACCGTGACCAAAATTGCTCAGTAATAAACCCGCTTTTATAGAAACCATCAGCATACCTGTCCTGGGATCCACTACACTGTTTCCGCTTTTAGCAAAATTAAATGAATTAGACCAAATGGATAGACCGCTACTTTTTGATGCACCTAATAATAAGTGATGATGAGTCTTATTTTTATTTTTTGACTCTGTATCTGAAGTATTTTGTTTTAGTGGTAGCTTCTCATGATTAACATAAGAACTACCCGGATAAATTTTGTTTTTTCCAATGGCTAAATTTATTTTTACAAAATACAAACAAAACAATAAAAAAGACAATATACTTATATTAAAATATAGTCGTTTGTTTACTATTTTTATAATTTGCATATCTCTATAAAACATGTTGAGCTAAACTTATGGATTTAGATGAGTTATATACTTACAGACACAATGGAGAATCTTTTAAGCTTAGACAAAAGATATTTATTTTAGTTTTATTTTATCAGCTATATAAATACTTCATTCAAATATAAAACGACAAAATATTTTTATGCTTATTAATATGGTAATGGGTAATTTTTAAAATATTTGATTTGTTCGTTATGTCTTTTATTAGTATATTTTTTTAAGCATAAAGATTACAACGCATAATGTGAAGGATTATTAGCATAACTTAAGCCAGCTTTTCAATATAAGACAGCATATTTAAAAATAGAGTACCGGTAAAATTTTACTTTTTCGGCATCATATAAGCTAAAAAACTCAATTACTTCAGATGGTTTTATCTGTAGTCACACAAACTCAGTAGTATGTTGCAGGTATACTACCTTTAAAATAATCTCATGCCAGCTTTTAGAAGTTCATATAATCTGGTGGCATACAATCATCAATTTATACACACTTGTTAGTTACATTTAGCACTATTATGACTAAAGCATTGAGCACCTTTTAAATGCTCACTTTTTTAATTATGCATCAAACGGCTTTTGCATTACCAGCATTATGCCATATGTATTGTTATCAATGGGTATATCCCCAAAAGGCTCTACAATTCCTTGTATGGTATTCATATTATCAATACGACTTACGTTAAACCATCCAAATACGCTGTTAGCTTGTTGTTCATACATCTGCATCCACTCGTTAGCGTTCTCACTATCTATCAGAACATACAATCTGCCACCTGGTCTCAGTGCAGCATGGGCTAATTCTAAATACCTCCTCCTTGAATATTCCTGAAGTATTTCAGTATAAGCATTTTCACCTGTTTCGCGAGTTATCTCTTCTATGGGGCTGTCAAGATATATTACGGCATTAGGTTCATGGAGACTATACTCAGAAAATGAAACAATATTACTATGATTACAGGGAAGATACTGAGAATTACCACACCCAAAAATAGCTCGATGTTCTGCAGGAATATTCACTCCCTGATAATCGACATCGTCTTCTGTCTCTGGTTCATCAAGATCTGCATTATCGATACTGGAAGATAGCTCACTAAGACCACTATCATCCCAGAAATACATCTGCAGAACAGGCGCTGCAGGTCGTATATTTAATAAATATCCATGAAATCCAATACCTGCAGCAAGTCCATTGTCTGCAGGAACTCCAATATCTTCATCAGAACATTCATCACTCAAATCACCTAAACCTAGTTCATTCAAACTTATTTCTAATTCTGAACTAGTTTCCAGTAGTTCTCCTCCTCCTTCTTCTACTAATTCTCCTACCAGTAGACCTGCTACTGCACTTCCTATACCTGCACCGATAGCTATCAGTCCGGCTACAAATAATGCACCTGCATAAACACTTCCGGTAATCATTGATGCTTTCTGCAAACCTTTGTTAGCAGGCTTTAATGCTGATGCAAAAGCTAATGTAGCCGGAGCTGCAAAAGCCATACCAATAGCAACAGTTGTACCAAGAGATAAACCCATGGCACTCCAGAGTAGTGATTTTCCAACTCCCTGGATAAATTTATTATGAACGCTGCTCATTCCCAGACTAAAAACAGTATTAGTCAGTTTGAACATACTGCCTAACCACTTTGGCATATTACCGCTGGGATCACTATTCATTATCGGATTGTTGCTACCAAATGCATAGCCATCACCAGCAGGATCTTCACTAAAGAAGTAGCGTTGAGATGGATTATATGTACGATTACCGTTGCCTAAAAACTGCCATCCCGTTGCAGCATCAGTTATTTCACCATTAAACCCTTTTAGTGTTTGTTGAAACACAGGAACTGTTATTTCCTCTTTTCCGTAAGACCACATCATACCATAGGGACTATAAACATTGTGTTGTTGTACATTCCACTGTTTTGATGCTTTATCCTGCTTTAGTATGCTAATTACATCACCTTTATAATTACTTTCATTCCAGTCAGTGATCGTATTATCAATTGCTTTTATCTCTGCTGACGGATAGCTAATTCTGTGTCTGTTATTAGCTGTATCGGTGACAATTTCACTACTGAGTGACCCTCCCTGATAAATCATCTGTCGGGTACTCTTTTTAGTGATGATTTTAACTTCTTTTCCCTGACCATTGTAGTCATAGTGACTAATCATACCTGCAGTATTAACAACTTGTGTTATCTGATTAAAAGGGTTATAACTAATTTTATTACCTTCACCGTCGATGATCATATTTCCGGTTGTATCATAAACAAAAGCATGAGTATCAGATTGCTGATTATTCCATTGTGTACTGATCGCAGTTAATCTCAGTGGTACTTTAGTATTGGCATAGCTATAAGATATTTTTTTACTCAATGAATGCCACTGACCAGACGAAGTATCAATTAATTTTTCGGTAACATCAGCAATACGATTAAGTCGTGTAAACTTATAATTCTGTTGTATAATCACCGGAGCTGTTTTCAGGTTATCACCGCTAAACGCTGTATCATGCGGGCAAAGTGTGTTGTCTCCCTTACAATTCATTGAGATCAGATTATTCATACGATCATAGCGATAATACATTATTGCCTGATGATTCTGATCATCACTACGTTGTAAACGGATAATATTTCCATCAGCATCATAAATAAGAGATTCAGTATAAAGTGGTTTTCCATTGATGTTGTCTTTTATTGTCTCTACCTGACCCCATGGATTATAGGTAAGTATACGTATCATACCGTTTCCATATACCTTCTTTACTACACGGGAAAAATGATCATATACCAATTGTTGAATCTGTGTTGTATTACCGGTATTTTCCTGATAGGTTTTTTTTAAAGGTCTGAGCTGTTTGTCAAACGTATAAATAATTTTGTTGTTCCCGGAATCTGTACGACTGACAAGATGATGGAAGCTATTGTAAGCCAGCGTTTCAGTACTGCTGGCATACCCGTTAATACCTTGATGTATAGTGCTTTCTAATAGTCCGTCATTCCGATAATGATAGGTAGTAACACCGGTATTATCGGT
>JAPORK010000122.1 GCA_026710285.1 Endozoicomonadaceae bacterium
CAAAATAACATGTCAGGAAAGATTTTACTGACTGAAAGCAGGTTGAAGCTTTTACCAGACAGTATAAAAAAAAACACCTCTCAACAGATAAGGGTAATACACCATTTTCTGATTAAAATTAAGTTTAACGTTATGCACCGAAAATTATCACACCATTAACCATCTTTGGGTGTTAATAATTTAAGAACCAGAAGAGAGGTTTTAGGATTTTCCTGTGTGGGTATCTCGCATTCAGGAAGCGTTTTCTCTGCTACCAGAAGCCTGCTGCATTATCGTTTACCGCAAAGGAACAAAAGAAAAAAAACCATGTGTTGTTTTATGAATTTGCTGGTAGCAATCTTTATATATTTTTACCATCGTACAATTTCCAGGAAGACCAACAGGACTCACCAAAATACCATTTGCAGATAACTGATCCAGTAACACTGCTGGTATTTCCTCTGCGGCAGCGGTGACTATAATTTTAGAATAAGGTGATGCTGGCAGATATCCTTTTTTCCCATCACTATCTATGACTTCAACATTATCTATTGTTGCAAGCTTCAGATTGGCTCTGGATAAATGAACAAGCTGAGTAATTCTTTCAACAGAATAGGCTTTCTTTACAATTGATGCAGCAATTGCAACATTGTAACCACTGCCAGTTCCTATTTCTAAAAGTTTGTCCTCTTTGTTTAACTCCAGCAACTGCAACATGATCATTACCGTAGTCGGTTGTGAAATGGTTTGTTGCATCCCAATAGGTAATGGTTTATCGGCATAACAGTGATCCAGATATTCAGCATCAATAAAATGCTCTCGTTTTATTTTCATAAAGGCATTTAACAATTTTTCATCATGAATTAAATTCGATGACACCCACTTATGGTAAAGTTGCTCTTTTGCATTCATATCAGCGGCTCACGTTCACATACTCAGTTTCCGGTTGAATAATCCATTATCAGGTCTGTCAACCATGTAATACCATTAAATCCAATATTAACCAGATGACAGTCATTGTATATTTTTACAGACAGCTCTTTTCCCGTAGCTTCGAATAGTTTTAACCGTTTATTGATTTTAAAACCAGGGTCAGGTAATTTTGAATAAATTTAATCGTAAAGAACTCAATATCACAGAAACAGAACTCAAAGCCATTGCTAACGCAGCAATTACAGGGTTTAAAAGGAATCCCCAGAGCGGATATAACAACCCACTTGCAAGAATAATTCCAACACTATTATATACAAACGAGAAGAATAAATTTTCTTTTATTACTTTTATGGTTTTTTTGCTTAATTCCAATGCGTTTTGAATTTTTGATAAATCATTTTTAAAAAGAATCATATCTGAAGAATGGATGGCAATATCAGAACCACCAGCCATTGCAATTGATACATCTGCCTGAGATAAAGCAGGAGCATCGTTTATTCCGTCACCCATCATTGCAACCAGCCCTTCTTTTTGTAGTGTTTTAACGATCTCTAATTTGTCTGTAGGCTTTACCCGATGAAAGAATTGTTCGATACCCAACTGATTAGCTGTATCACGGGCTGTTTTTTCATTATCTCCGGTTGCCATAATAACCTTGACTCCTCTTTTCTTCAGTAACTCAACTGCTTTATAACTACTTTTTTTAAGTGTATCTTTTAAGGAAAAAAGTGCTATACCATACTTTTTAGAGTTAAACTGTATTAAAACAGCATTTCCACGGAGCGCTTCATTGGCAAAATTTTTAGCCTGTTGCTCTAAACAATCAATTTCTGTCGTTTTTATGTTGCCGATAAAAAATGAATCATTGCTGTTTTTTGCATATATACCCTTTCCGGCAATTTCGTCTACTTGATCAAATTTTAAATCAGAGCGTTTAATACTTTTTTCCTGTATGTAATTAAGCAAAGCTTTTGCAAGTGGATGGGAACTGTTTTTTTCAATCTGGAAAATATGATTCAGCACTTCATTTTCATACCTTTTATTTTGTATATAGCTATTACAAACCTGTGGCTTACCTTCTGTGAGGGTGCCGGTTTTATCTGTCACCAATACTTTGATCTTTGCCAGATTTTCCAGTGCAGCGGCATTTCTAAATAAGAACCCCAGCCCGGAAGCTCTGGAGGTTGCTACGGTAATAGCCATTGGAGTCGCCAGCCCTAAAGCACAGGGACAGGCAATCACAAGAATGGAAACACTGGTTAATATAGCATGAGAGAGTGGCGCTGTTTTATCCAAAAAAAGCCAGCAAAAGAAAGTGATCACAACTAAACCAATAACCGCAGGAACAAAAAACTTAGAAACTTTGTCAGCTATTCGTTGAATTTTAGTTTTGGATTTCTGTGCTTCCAGTGTTGTTTTTATAATTTGTTTGAGCAGGCTATTTTCAGGAAGATTGATAACCTTCATCACCGCATTTCCTGAGATATTAACGGTTCCGCCTATAAGTTCATCTCTCTCTTTTTTACTAACGGGTAGACTTTCTCCGGTAACAGATGCTTCATCTATCGACAAACTACCTTCTTCCAAAATACCATCCACAGGAATTTTATCACCCTGCCTGACTCTTAATCTGTCCCCAACTTTAATATGATCAACCTCAATATGCACATCTTCTCCGTCTTTTATTAAGATTGCTGTTTTACCTGCAAGATCCATTAGTCCTTTCAAAGCCTGCCTTGTGGTGAACTGAGATTTTTTTTCCAATACCTGCCCCAAATAAAAAAACATGATGATGACAACAGCTGTTTCAAAATGGACATCTGCCACACCATTTGTTAACATCGCAGCAGGAAAAATTTTTGGCAACAACGTCCCCGTTAGACTATAAAGAAAGGCAATTAAAGCACCCGCACCTATAAGAGAAAACATATTAAAGCGCAATGTTTTAAAACTTAAAATCATTTTTCTGTAGATTGACCAGGCTATAAAAATACAAACCGGCACAGAGAGTATCAATTGCAAATATTGAAGGTTGTGTATTCCACCCAACAAAAAAGAGAAAATTCCTTCATTTTGATGTTTAAATAACATATCTCCCATCGCTAATACGAAAACAGGAATAGTAAATAAGGCAGAGAACAAAAGTTTTTTTAGATTCAAATAATAGTCGTGTTTTTCTTCTTTTTCACCTACGTTTACACCCGCTGGAATTAATGCCATACCACATTCAGGACAAGAACCTTCTTCAGGGTATACTTTATCTCCTTCACGAAGCATAGGACAGTAATAAACGACATCTTCATCTGTTAACGTATCTGCTCCTGTGTTGTTTTGTTCACGTAAATATTTTCGTGGATTATTTTTGAACGTATTCAAACAACTGTTTGAACAAAAATGATAGGTTTTATGTTGGTAATTATAGTTTAAAGTATCACAGCCTGTTTCCATTTCCATCTTACACACGGGATCAATAACTTTATTCATGGTAACACCTGTTATTATTTGTTTTAATATGATTAGTTTACTACACATAAAAAAAGTATGAGCAGATTTGATTTTTATAAATAGTATTAATAAAAGTGTTGAAGTTGCTCCACCAACCTGATATCTT
>JAPORK010000213.1 GCA_026710285.1 Endozoicomonadaceae bacterium
AATTGTCTGAATTTACCTGTATTTACTGCTCTGTTCATCTGAAATTTTTGTTGGGGATTTGTGTATAAAAGACAGCTTTAGGAAGGGAAGGATGTCAAATCCCCATGAAGTGGTGGGTTACCAGGTTGAAAATGGCTTATCACTTATTGCTGCCTGATGTAAATACAAAAAGATGAGCCAGTCAGAACTTGGCACAAAGTTGGGGATTTCACAAGCTGCAATCGCTCAGATTGAATCGCGAGACTCTAAAGCTCAAAAAGAAACAGTGAAAAAAATAACGGTGACACTGGGCATCGATATGGATCAGTTGATAGACCAATGTACTCACCTATGAATTCTGTATCTTGTGTAATATGTGTTGGTGCTTTATTGAGGGTGTTTTTATAAAAGGAATGGTGCCCGGGGCCGGAGTCGAACCGGCACGGCTGTTAAGCCGAGGGATTTTAAGTCCCTTGTGTCTACCTGTTTCACCACCCGGGCAGCAAAGAATAATAATTCTGTAACTGCAATCATATTACAGACCATAGTAATCTGTATAAGCTGTGAATACTACCACCAAAAATTATATTTATACAACATTAATTTATACCCTGTTTATGGAGGCTGAGGTCGGAATCGAACCGGCGTACACGGAGTTGCAGTCCGCTGCATAACCACTCTGCCACCCAGCCTGTTTTCAAATATAAATATCACGAAAAGTATTCTATGTTTTTTTACGGTTATGTCAATACTTTTTGTGAATATCTTTTTATTTGCATGACTCAGACTGAACTTTAAGCTTTGCCAGTATTATAAGCCTCAGCTGTTTTTTGACATTTTAAATGCAATTCCCAGATAAAGACACATTGACCAAATAGTCAGTATGCCAGCAATATAAAGAGCCACTATACCCACAATAGTAAACCAGTTAAAGTGTGGAAATGATAAAAACAAAATCAGGATCGCTGCCATTTGTAGCAGTGTCTTGATTTTTCCTATCATATTAACTGCAACATTACTGGATTTTCCTACTTCTGCCATCCATTCCCGCAATGCAGAAATAACAATTTCACGTCCGATAATAATCATAGCCGGAATCGTAATCCAAACCGTATGATACCCTTCTATCAACATTGATAATGATGCCGCAACAACCAGTTTATCAGCGACCGGGTCTATAAATGCGCCAAACTGTGTCATTTGTCCTAATTTTCTAGCCAGCAAACCATCGAGCCAGTCAGTGATACACGCCATAAAAAAAATAAATGCACACAGATAATATGCTTTGCCCCATGGTAAATAAAACACAATGACAATAACAGGTATTAAAATCATTCTTATAAACGTCAATGTATTAGGTATATTAAATTTGCATACCACTACTCATATCCTCAGTGTTAGTCATGTAATGTTTTGTAGATTTCTTCAGCCAGTTTACGACTGATTCCACGCACTTTCATTATATCTGTAATCTCTGCCTGTTTTACACCCTGAATTCCGCCAAAAAATTTAATTAATTCAGTGCGACGTTTAGGTCCTATGGTTTTAATACTTTCAAGGAATGATGTTTTTCTCACTTTACTACGTCGCATTCTGTGGCTGACCAGTGCAAAACGATGCGCTTCATCTCTGATCTGCTGTATCAGCAAAAACCCCAAATGATTTGTATCAAAATGATAAACCTGATGTGTTGCTGCATCAATAATGCTTTCCATACCCGGTTTTCTCTCTTCTCCTTTTGCAACGCCATAAACAGGCACATTTACCTTTAATTTTTTTAATACTTCAGTAACAGTATTAATTTGCCCGATACCTCCATCAATTAATAATATATCCGGTAACTTATGTTCATCCGTTTTAATACTGCTTTTTTTGCTATCGCTATCAGAATATATGATATATCGCCGTTCAACAGCCTGTCTGAGTGCTGCATAATCATCGCCCGGCGTGATATTTTTAATATTAAAGCGACGATACAAGCGTGATAACGGACCACTTTGATCAAACACAACACAGGAAGCAACAGTACCTTCACCGTGTGTGTGGCTAATATCAAAACATTCAATTTGCTCGGGCATTGAAGAAAGGCAAAGACCTTCTTTGAGTTGGCTAAAGCGCTGTAACAAGGTTTGTTTACTAATAAGATGCGTATCAAGCGCCTGTTGTGCATTTTTTGTTGCCATCATCATCCAGCGTTTGTACGGTTCCTGTTTTTTATTTATAACCTGGGTTATACAGACTTTATGCGTGGAAAGACGACTAATTAACAACTGTAAGCTGTCACTTTCCATCACCTCGCAGTTGAGCAGAATCTCTTCAGGGAAATCTCTTCGACTGGCATGACTGATATAAAATTGTGACAGAAACGCACTTAATATTTCTTCAGATGACTCATCCAGGCGAAATGTTGAAATAAAATGCCGGTTGCCCAGCAAACTGCCTTTGCGAATAAAAAGGATTTCTATGCAACAGACACCTGACCGGGTTGCCAGTCCGATGACATCTATATCACCTTTGCTAAGATTAACCACCTGTGAAATCTGTAGTTTTTGCAGGTCCTGAATTTGATCACGATATATTGCAGCCTGCTCATATTCCATTGCAGCAGAGGCTACATCCATTTTCTCAACGAACTCACAAATTAATTGCTGGCTTTTTCCCTGTAAAAATTTTTCAGAGCGTATAACGTCTTCCTGATATTCTTCTGCTGACACATAACCAACACAAGGCGCTTTGCAACGATTAATCTGATACTGCAGACAGGGTCTTTTACGGTTTGAAAAATAGCTATCATCGCACTGACGTACTTTAAAGATTTTCTGAAGTATTTTCAGGCTTTCCCGTGCAGCTCCGACTCCCGGATAAGGTCCAAACGTTTTACCCTGCTTTTTTCTTTTACCTCGATAAAGCAACAACTGAGGAAACTTATGTTCAGACAGGCAGATATAGGGGTAAGATTTATCGTCCCGCAGTAAGATATTGTAAACGGGTTTATGTTTTTTTATCAGTGTTTGTTCAAGAATTAAAGCTTCAGTTTCATTGGTGGTAACGATAACTTCAATATTTAAAATTTTACTGACCAGTACCTGGGTTTTCATGGCGCAAACCGTATCATTAAAATAGCTGGACAGCCGTGATTTCAGGTTTTTTGCTTTGCCCACATAAAGCCACTGCGCTTTTGCGCCACGCATACAATAGACGCCGGGTTCTGCTGGTGCATTTTTCAAAAAAGTTTTTGCATCAAATAATGTTTGATCAGATGATGTACATACTGTATCGGAGGGTGGTATCTGCTTTTTTGACATATCGTTCCGAATGATATAACCAATAACACTAAAAGTAGCTGTACCTTTTTCAGGTCTATACAATTGTTTTCTCAGTATACACGAAACAAAAAGTCAACCCATCACAAAACATAAATTTTTTATCGGATAAAAAGACCTGTAAAAATGTTAACGCTGTTGTTAATCGTATAAACCTATTTTTAGACTGGTCTCATATAAGCACTAATGAATAATTTTTTAGCGGTGCTTTTGAATAGG
>JAPORK010000512.1 GCA_026710285.1 Endozoicomonadaceae bacterium
TATTTTTATTCTCTGCATCAAATCTTCCGATAGTTATTCAGCATAACCATTATAAAAAAGAATCAAATAGTAATGGAAAGGGATATATTCTGGTGCTTGCAGATAAAACTATTAAGTCAGGTGGTCAATACACTGAAGTGAAGCAGCAATATTATGATGATCCACAGGATGTTTTTAAATATGGTTTACTGAAAACCACAACAGAAACAGGTACAGTATCTCCTGCGGCAACATTTAATTCAGTGACAAAAAACTACTACTATATTTTAAATATTAATAAAACGACTAAATCTTTCTATTCAGCTGTTAAGCTTAAATCAGGTCAACTCAAACGATCAGCAATGATCACCACCAGCCTGTTCACTAATCAAACTATCGAGCGAACTGATGCAGAGAATAAAAATACTACCCGTTATCACTATGATCATTGGGGGAGAATAATACAGGTTGATTCTGGTGCAGATACTGCATTCTCAGCCAGTAAGCACTACACATACAGCATCTCTCCCGGGTATATTCAGCTAATTATTACCATTAATAATGGTTTAAGAAAAAAAATTATTTTTGATGGTGCAGGACGACAGTTGAAAGTTTTTAATGAAGCTATTGCAGACACAGGAAAAGCCATACCGGGTTTATGGATTCCGGTTAAAAGTAGAGATTATGACTCATATGGGCGCATAACAGCTGAACATGCTTATTACACAGACGATTCAAAACAAACCCATCGACTCACGACGACCTTTGAATACGATGCACTGGGTAGGACATATAAAGTTAACTTACCTGATAAGGAGACACAGGTAAAAATGTATGATGACCCTGATCGTTGTACGGTAAGTTTTACGTATGACGGTCAAAATAATTACTCTCCCGTTTCGATTGTTCACGGTAACATACTGGATAAACCAACAGAACAAATGGTCTTACCCGCAGGTTTTATTCATGATTACGTTTCGGCAAGCTCGCTATGTAAAATTAGCAATACAGTGCCTGCTGCAAGAGTCTCTTATGCTGCTTATGATGGCTTCGGCAGAAAGGTCTCACTCATTGATCTGGCAGGAAGAAAAGTAACCACTATGTATGATGATGCGGGACGCGTGGCAACTATAACAGATCCGACAGGTAAACAATTCTATAATGTTTATGATTTTTATGGAAATATTATTCAAAAATGGATAACTCCTGCAAACAGTAATAGCCAATATTTACTGGCTTCTGCGCAATACAGTATCAGTAAAGAACTATTATGGAAGGCTGGTGAAGATGGAAAAAAAACCAGTTATACTTATATGAAAGACGGTCAGATGGCAACTACTGTAATGCCTTGCGGAGATGTAATTTCATGGAAGTATAATGTTGTTGGATTACCTGTGAGTGAGCGTGTTGATGGAAAGGAATCTGTACATATTAATTATGATCCTGTAACCGCTTTACCTGTTAAAAAAAGAGATATAACCGGGATAACCCGATGGGTTTATAGTGATGATGGCAAGGTACAAAAAGTGTTTCGTATGGGAGAAAATGGTTATCAGAATTATTACTTTAGCTGGCAGTATGATCAGAATAGAAGAGTTATCAGTATAACAGACTTATCAACTAATAAAACCTTAACACATTATGACTTACTTGGTCGTATAGATTCAGCCAGCTATCAGCAAAGCAATGGAAAAAACAAACTGCTAAAGATGTCTGTCTATGACGGTTTTTCCAGAGAAGTGAAAATTAACTATGGCAGTGGCATGCAACGCAGTGTTGTCTATAACGAATATGGTCAGACAAAAAACATAACAGATACACTTGCAAATAAACTGCTGTCTGCATGGCAATACAGTTATGATAAAGAAGGCAATATTGTTATTTTAATGCATAAATCAGGAGATAATCAACAAGCTATTTTGCATTATCAATATGATCGTTCTAATAATTTGGTTACTATGAATTGCTCAGGATCTTCGGGTTTACCTTTGTGTCCAAGAGATACTTCTTTTCAGGGATCTGGTCTGAAACAGCCACCTGTAATTATCAGTCAGAACTACTCTTTCAACGCATTAAACCGTATGCAACAGGTAAAGGAGTCGCTGTTGAATACCAGTCAAAAACAGATGGTAAGTAAAATAGTTGATTATAGTTATGGTTATCAGCAAGCTCCGTTACGCCTTAAACAAATAACAACACAATGGAATGATGCGACTCCGGTAACAACCGATTTTGTTTATGATACAACAGGTAACATGGTAGTGGATAGCGAAGGCAACAAAATCAGTTATAATATTTTCAATCAGATAACCAAAGTTATCACTCCTGATGGAAAGCAAACCCATTACTTTTATGACAGCGATGGCAGAGAAGTTAAAGAAACAACTGGCACAGGAGATAGTCGGGATCTGTTTTATGTTGGGGGTCATTTGCTAAATGAAGAAATAAAAAGCTTACAACAAGAAGTACATACTATTAGTTATTTAGGTGTTGGAAAAGCGCTGGATGGTATGATTCATGAATATTATGAACAAAACTACAAAGGAGATGTAACGGGTGTGCTGACTAAAACTGATCAGGACCATTACGCTTTGAGTCAGCAAAATATTTATAGCCCTTATGGTATGGTCTGGCACACAATTAAACCGACTTCTGCCCTGCCCTGGTATCAGCAAACTTTTATTGGGTTTAACGGTGAACAAACAGACCCGGATACCGGCTGGCAATTCCTGGGTGTAGGTCATCGCACGTATAATCCGGATCAGCGCTATTTTGTTAGTGAAGATCCCGCCGGAGATGGTTATGCTTTTGGTTGTAACAACCCGATAATGAACAGTGACCCAACCGGTAACACTCCAAAGTGGATGGGAGCTGCAATGCATATTATGCAATATGTGGGGACACTGGGTATGGCAGCCTTTCACAAGCGATGGGCTAATATTATCGGAACAACACTAATGGGAGCGCTTGCGCTGGCTGGTTTAGGAGCAACAATAGCTTGTGCAGGTATTACATCACCATTACTGATTGGAGTAAGTGTAGGTTTGACGATGGATGCCAGTGTTCTTTCAGTTGCTGCTGCTGCGGTTCCAACCAACCGGGGATTGAGCATAGCCAGTGCTGCGGTTGGGGGAATGGCTGCAGCAGCGACCTTTGTAATGCTGGGCACTACTGCTGTTTTGGGAGTCAGTTCTCTTGTGGCAAAAGCAAATCTTAGTATTGATGAAGGTATTGATGCAAGTGTTGATGTGCTGGAAGCCAGTGCAAGTACTGAAAAGGATAGTGCTGAACCACTGCAATCAGAAGGTTCATTTATCACTAAAAACGATTCAGTTAACCAGTATCCTTCTCAAGATATGCCTGATGCAAAATACTGGATTAGAAATACTGTGTGGACCAGTGATCTTAATAGTTATATAAGATACGAAGCTAGGATTGGTGAGAGTATATTTCGTATAAGAAATAATGCCAGCATACAGGGAATATGGTCGGCGTTGTGTAATAGTTTTTC
>JAPORK010000435.1 GCA_026710285.1 Endozoicomonadaceae bacterium
AAAGCATACAAATGACTTCCATCAGGTGTCTGATAAGGTTGTCCTTTTGTAACGCAGTGTTTTTTAGTAATAAATTCGATTTTATTGCCGAGATAGCTAAAATGGAAATAATTACTGTGTATCTTTTTTTTTGCATAAACATTGATTACAACAAACAAAGCGAAGACGTAAGTAATAGCGTTGATTAAGTTTTTTTTGCTCATGATTTTTACCTTTTTATCATTATCAGAATAATTTTGGTGTGCTAAAAGGGGGATTTAAGTTTTTTTTTGGAATTGATGTTAACAAATGTGACTACTCGGATAATTTTCACTCCCGATTATCAGTAAATTATATGGTGATTAGTGAACTTCTGTCAGTATAATTTTCCGGATCTGTTTTTATATCCAAACGTTTTAATGTAGAACTAATTCATCTTGCACTAACCTTGAAACAAACGGCACGTTCATGCTGAAAAATTTTTGTACCCGAGCATGAGCATCATTCAACAACATATAGTGTTTAAAAAATATTCACAGTGTTGTTTTTATATCTATACTTATTCAATAATCAGAGTATTGCTTAAATTTAAAAAATCGTAGCGACCAGTACTTCAGGTCGTTTTTTTAAATAATGATAGAAGTGATATCTACCTTAACTGATTAACAAAAGTTTTTATCTTTATAAATATTGGCGGAGCTGTTTTTAGGTCAACTAGTTATAAAATAAACCTAAAATTATTAAGGGATATAATTTCATGGAAAGAATCAGAGGTTTTATACAACGCTTTAAAAGCAATAACAAAACCGATAAAAACTTTCAGCCTGCAAAAACAGCAAATGCAAATACTGTACGAAGATATGGCAGATATCAGATAGCATCTTCACCAGCAAGCAAACAGATATTTTCCACAGTTGACCCTGCCTTTAATAAAAGAAGCTCGCCCCTGGATCAGGCAAACATCAAAAAAGTTTCTGCACAAAGAAAGTATAGTTTAACCTGGCAGCAGGCATTGAATAAAATTAATCCTTCCAGTGCAGAAAGTCAGAAAAAGCAAATCACAGGCTTTATTCAAGCGTCAGTTTCTGTGGGGTCATCTCCGGATCAGGAAAACCATTTTCCCTATTTTGAACGAATAATTCTACAGGCTGACAATTTAGCTGAACTGGAAAGGACAACTCACAAAATAGACCGACATTCTTCGCTGAATCATTTAACATCATTTCAAACTCAAAAGTTAAAGGCGCTTATCCTTATCCGAAAAAATGAACTGGCATCAAAACAGAAAAATCATTTAAAAAACGATATAAGTCGTAAAATATCATCATTAAAAACACTGGAAGATGTTGTTAGTTTTAAGCAGTTATTAATTAAAAGGCGTGTTTCCGGAGCCTTAACACCTCCTCAGGGTGCACATTTGCAAAATCAGTTAATACAGAAATTGTATTTTATTGCGCAAGACAGGGAACAGGCCCGGCGGATGACGATTGAACTTTTAAAAAGTTTGACCGGAGATTATCTGCAGGCAAAGAAAATTCAGCAGATAGCGATTAAAGTAACAGGTTATACACCTCATAAAGATGTGTTGCAATTTCAGGAACGATTGTATCGTTTGAGGAATGATTACAAATAAGACTAAGCAAAAGATAAACTTTGAATTACAGAGCAGTATAAATAACACAAACATCCTTATTTGCTATACTTTTATGAATTATCACTATTTATGATCAGTGTCTATAATAAATTAGAAACGAACACTGTATCGTTAACATAAAAAACCATATAACTTAATATTTAAGGTAATTTTTAAAATCATCTCTGCTGTTGATAAAAGTCATTTTGTATCTGTTATAAAAAATATTTTAATTATTGTTAAAAAAGTATTCTTAATATGGATTAAATTTATCGTGAGAATGAAATTAATAAAATATGGATATGAAAGTTTCATATTCATTATTGCATTGATTGTGATATCATCAAATGCACATCTCAGCCCGGAATCAACAAGAGTTATATTTCATCAAAATAATGAATTTGAGACAATAAGGATACACAATAATAGTGCTAATGAAGTCTATGGTTTAGAGGCATGGACAGAATCAAGTAACTCCGATGAGCCTGAAAATAGCTTAAAAAACTCTGTTAACAATAAGTTTGTCATATCGCCAAAGTTTACACTTGATTCTCCTGGTGAAGATGTAGTTTTGCATATAACAAAATTGCCTGATGTTAAATTACCTGAAGACAGAGAAAGTTTATTTTATATTACTTTACAGGAAGTTCCACAAAGAAGTGTTGTTAATCAACTGACGGGTAGAAAACAAAATATTCAAAATGCTCTGCAGCTGGCTATACGCACTAAAATCAAATTGATTTATCGTCCGGAAAAAATAAAACAAATCAACCCTGAAGAAATAAAAAAGCAGTTTTCAGCAACTATTTATAATGATACTATGGTTATTACAAATACTTCATCGAGTCTTATCAATGCAATTAATCTTTATCCACAATCCCAGTTAAAAAAATTACTTTTTGATGATGTTTTAAAAAAAAGATACCAGGGATTACTAAATACACCAGTCATATTAAAGCCATTTAGCAATACTGTTATTCCTGTTGAAAAAAATAGTCATATTAATAGTGATAAAATTCATCTTGCATATATTAATGATAATGGAAAAATTAATTTGTTTTCTGTACGAATAAAAAAAGAAAAACAGTCGTTTGTTTTTAAGCCTATGTTTAAATAAGAGGAAATACAACATGCAGTATTATTTTTATCTTAAAGATAAAGGTATATCTCTTATAGGATTATTACTACTGTTTTTAGTAACCAGCCATGCGGATGTTTTAACAATACAATGCTCTGACACCAAAACCTTTTGTGCGTCTGATAATCTAAATAAAGTGTTATCAGGAAAAATAAAAAATATGCAGACACTTAATCAGGATATTAAGTTTAATTTTTCTGCAAAACGTATTTTTAAATCAAAAAATAGTAGTACAGAAAATCTCAGCATTATACCTGCATATAAAAAAATAATTGATTCAGTTGCCCGGAAAATTATTGATAAACATTATCCAAAGACAATAGAATATAAAGAAAAAAGTGAACATGATCAAAATAAATATCTTTCATTCAGTGCAGTAGGCACTGACAGTGAATTCAATACACAAGAACAGAGTGACAAAGTCGTTTCTTCAGGTCATGTTACCGTTTTGTACTCCAGTGCAGCAGCCACACTGTATCTTCAAAGTCCTTTTTCATACAGACCTGTCATATATACACTTTCATTTGATTTTACACCAGCTACTGAAACAAAAGAAGTCGTGCATGAAGCGCGCTTTAATGTACCGTCACTGATTGTGAAAGCAACAATTGGTAAACCCGTATCAGTATTGGATGATAACACAAAAAAAACAGTCAGATTTGACCATGAACAAAATGCCTGTCCTTTGTCTTTAGTTTCTATTATGAATAATGTCAGTTTAGTCAGATTGATAACCATT
>JAPORK010000115.1:0-3198 GCA_026710285.1 Endozoicomonadaceae bacterium
AAATTTAATCATAAATGGCAAACAGTTTAACGATGTTGTATTAGCACAAGGGAAAGCTGGTGCCTCAAACAACTGGTGGTTTGCAGGACTAAATTGTACGTACTATGACAACAGTAACGTTTATGCAGAGGCTGTAGACTGTACCGCTACCGATGGAACTGATTGGTGCTTTACGCGTGGAGAAACTTCACAATGGCATAGTACAAAACCTAATAATATTAAACTCGACCAACAAGCATGTTACAAAATATACGCCAAATAAAAGATAGTAATGTAGATAAAACATTATGCTGATCAGATATTTTTTCTACACGAATGGTCAGCAAACAAACTATCTGACAGTGTCTCCGGTTCATGCTTCTAGATTATGTAAGACGGGTAAGGAAGATCAACTTTCCAAATGGTCGAACCCAGACACTATACTCTACAAACAGAGACTGGATAATCTACATATCAATGGGTGTCGTGAATTCAGTAATACCAATTGAATTGAGCACCCTAAATGTCATTTACATAAACAAATACTCTACAGGGATGCAAACCCGGCTTTAAACGCTTTTCAATACGTTGTACCTGCTCTTTCCGGACGCCTTACTTATAAGACACTGGTTAAACTAAGACTACTGCTTTCGCAGGATGATCAAAAAGAAACTGTATCCCATTAAAGAAATTCTTCTGATGTAACGATTCAGTCACAAATAATACTTTCATCACCTGAACCTGATAAAAAAATATAAATTGACTGACGAATACTCATTATGTAAAGCTGCATATAGACCTGTTAACGAAGAAAAATTATTCAATTGTGAAAATCAACGATATAGATATTCAGAAAACTACCACCAATCTAAAGGAAAAGTCTGCTATTGACACAACGATTATGCCTTCTTTAAAAACAACAATGAACGTATTACTAATGATTGTTTCAGTGTTATGTAACAGATTAAATCTAAATAGCAAAAATAGTAACGAACCTTGTTCTCCAGATCTTAACCGGGATAAAGAAACCATAAAAAAAAACCGAGTGGTTAAAAAGTACATAGTAGCACAAAACTCAAACTAACTAAAAAACCGGATATCATCAATGCGATTTTAATTGATAAAATTTTAAGTTGCTGTAAACAGAATATGAGTGCCTCCGTTGCACTGAATTTATTGTTTGCTTCGCACTTGCATGATATTTTTACGTATGCTATACATGCTACAGTTGTTTCGATATTAAAAGAGTTAATTAACTTCTATTCCTGTTTAACATTTCAACAAAAACAACTTCAAACAAAATCAATTTAACACTTTCATATTAAATCAGCACAGTGAAAACCATTAATCAATTCACATACATCAGTGAAAACTACTACCAACCAACATATAATAATACAAGAGATATACATTAATGAATAAAATAATATTATATAACCTTTGTCTTATATATTTCTTTGTCAGCAATTATGCTCATTCTGCCACAGCTCATTATAATTACATTTATTTTACCGGAGATACTAAGTCAGTAATTTTTCAAATGACTAATCATTTTATTACAAAAGGACAACCTTTTGAGGGTATAAGTCCAGCTAAAGCCGTAAGTTTTAAAAAAAGAACACCCGCTACTCCTCCTAAAGGATTAAAAATAAGAGCAGGTAGAAAAGGAAGCCGCCAGGTCGTTGGAGATGTTGAGTATGTAAATGGCTACGATATATTTGGGGGTATTGTTAACAAGGAGCTTGGCAAATCCACTTTTAATTATGAGCCTGGTAAGTTAAATTTTGCTGTTCAGGGAAATTTAATCATAAATGGTAAACAGTTTAACGATATTATATTAGCACAAGGACATACTGGTTTCTCGAATAACTGGTGGTTTGCAGGACGGCATTGCACGAAATATGATAATAATGAAGTTTATGCAGAGGCTGTAGACTGTATCGCTACCGATGGAACTGATTGGTGCTTTACGCGTGGAGCTATTTCAGCATTTAGCATCACAAAACCTAATCGTGTTAAACTCAGCAAAAAAACATGTGATGCAAAATACAATAGATAACAGGTAATGTGGATTAAACATTATACTCATCAAGCATTTTTTCTCTGCAACTGATCACCTAACAAACGGACTGACACAGTTTATCAAGCTGATCCTGCACAGGCAAACAGTTTCTCTTAGTGCTCAAAACCGGTTGCGATTTCATCAGCGATAAATAAGACATTAGCTTTTTATACGTTACATTAGTATTTTAAAAGAAAAAGATTATTCTCTTATTTATTTTTTATGTTGATACTCTTTACAAAAAATAAATTTTTGATGAAAAAATTATCCTGATAAATTTCTGTTTTTTCTGCTGACACTTTTATTCTATGCTATAGTTGTTGTGATATAAAAGCATTAATTAGCTTCTGCTTCTACTTAAAATTTCAACAGCAACAAAGAAAATCAATTTATAACTTTCATATTAAATGAGCAAAGTTAAAAACATCAGTAAATTCACATACGTAAGTGAAAATTAATATCAAATGACATGTAATATACAAGAAATATACACTAATGAATAAGATAATTTTACCTTCCCTTTGTCTTGTATGTTTTTTTTACCAGTAATTATACTCATTCTGACACAATGCGTTTTAATCGCATTTATTTTACCGGAGACACTCATTCAGTAAGCCTGCAAATGACAGCTGAGTATATTACAAAAGGACAACCTCATTATAGAATAGTTACAATTCGAAAACATGGAAAATATGGAAAAAATGGAGTACAAATACCAGCAGGAAGAAAAGGAAGCCGTGATGTCATTAATAATATTAAGAAGACAAATGGCAACGTTGTATTCAAATATAATTCCACGTTTGCTGAAAATCCTGATAAGTTAAATTTTGCTGTTCAGGGAACTTTAATCATAAATGGTAAACAGTTTAATGATATTATATTAGCACAAGGACATACTGGTTTTTCAAACAACTGGTGGTTTACAGGTAAAAATTGCCGGACCTATAACCCTCATTTTGCAGATGCTACAGACTTTATCGCTACTGATGAAACTGATTGGTGCTTTACGCGTGGAAAAACTTCACAACTAGGTAGTACAAGCCCCAATCATGTTAAACTCAGAAAAAAGACATGTCATGAAGAATACCAGAAATTAGAGAAAGATATGACCAAAACAACTTGATTGACACAGCTTATCCGGTTGTTCCTGATGGATT
>JAPORK010000115.1:3223-3479 GCA_026710285.1 Endozoicomonadaceae bacterium
AGGCAGACTGGATTTCAATAGCAGATCCCGGACACCACCCTCTACAAATAAAGGTTGTGTAACCTGCATATTAACAGATGCTGCCCCGTTCAACAACATCAATTGCAACGAGAACCCTAATGTCATTTGCATAAACAAATCCTTTGCAGGGATGATACTTATGTATATAAATTATAGTGTAAAATAAAATAGAGAATATTGAATTTATAGTCAACATAAAAACTACCAGTGTATTTTATATAAAGTCATTGAAAAA
>JAPORK010000568.1:0-1697 GCA_026710285.1 Endozoicomonadaceae bacterium
CTATCGGCTATAACCAGTACAATATTGTTGTAAGATAAAGTGATATGATGCCCATTAGATTTATAAATATCAGACAATTGACCATTTATATCATAATCATAAGTGGCTTTTTTACCATCTTCTTCAGCTGACCATAATTTTTGACCTGCTGCGTTAAAACCTGCTGATTCCAGCAGATATCGTCCCCCTTGTGCAGGCATGGCCAGACGCTGAATAACATGACCGGTCAGATCATATGTATTATGTATTTTATCTCCTGTGGGATTAATGATATCTGTCACATATCCAAATACATCATAGTGCTTTTGTACTACTCTTCCCATAGCATCTTCAGTACTGATAAGACGATCAAAACCATCGTAAGTCATCCTGAAAACTTTTGCACCGGGCTGTTTATCTCCGGCTGTACAAAGTATTCCCACAGAAGGCAGGACGCCTGTTGTAGCAGGTAATACAATCTGTTCCAACGGTTTTCCTGTTACACTGCTAAGAACTATTTTTACAGTAGTACGATTGTTTTGCGCATCATCTGTGTAGTGGACTACACAACGGTGTGCATTATCATATTTAGTAAATTCTGTTTCTCCATCAGGTAAATATTTTTTGATCAAACGTCCGAGGACATCATAATCAAAACGGACGGTCAATGCTACCGATGCTCCCTGCCCCTGTGCATAACGTGTACTGGTTGCCACTTTCCCTTTAGCATTGTAACTTATCTGTATTTGCTGCTGCCATAATCCCGGTTGAAGATGCCCCTGAAGATCTGTTTTTTCAATATAAGTTGCCAGTTTTCTTCCTGTTCCATCAAAAATTACTTTTTTCTGCATACCATCCGGCAGAGTTACAATCACACTATTTTCATTTGCCGATAATCGGTACTGATTTCGGGTTGTGGCTGCAAAGGGCGTACCTATTGCATCAGTACGTGCTGTCAGCCGACCCAGTTCATCATACTCAAAGGTTTGAATATTTTTTTTATCCTCAGAAATCACCCGTAGTGTTTTGGGAATAAACACACTTTTTTCAGTTATTAATGATGATACCAACTTATTGTTTGCTGTATCAATATAATCTGAAACAGTTTCAGTTCCATTCTTATTTAAGGTGTACTGATAATGATGTGTAATCTTCTTAACACTTTCAGCAGGAAGATTCGTTCCTGTCAGTTGTTTCTGTTTCAATAAACCATAAGTCAGTGGATCATTTTTATCCTGGTAATGCTGGCGTATTTCTGTTCGTTGTTCATTACCACTTTGAACATTGTTTTTATACAGTACCAGTGTATAGCCCGGCTTATTTCTGTTAGCCTCTTTTTTGTAAGTCATCGTTGTTATCACCGGAGACAAAAGAGCACTGTTTTTTAGCGGGGCAGGCAATCTTTTTGTCTGTTCTGCTAAAGAAGCAACCGGCCATTTAACGGGTGCAACAGGGCAAAAACGATCTCCATTTTGAGGGCAGTAAACTGTTTCTGTTTTGCGACCATAACTATCGGTTTGACGGATTAATCTCCCGTAATCATCATAACTTCTGTTAATTGTAGTTGTTGCTGGTGCAGAAATATTATCGCTCCACTTTTTAGTGACAACCTTTAAAGGCAGGGACCAGGTATCCGGCAGTTGATCAAAAGAAGTATTTGCACAGCCTCAAAATTGCGAAGATACCGAAAGCCGAGATCGACGCCAAAGTGGCCGAGG
>JAPORK010000568.1:1707-3472 GCA_026710285.1 Endozoicomonadaceae bacterium
GATCAAAAGAAGTATTTGCACAACCATCTTCCTTATCTGTACGACAAAAATAAATGATAGTCTCAGTGAGTAGTTTATTCGTTTTATCACTAACCGTTTTAGTATCAATCAATAAATGATATTTATTATATGTTCTAATCGTTTGTACCTGTCCGTTATCTTCTTTTGTCTGATAGGTGTAACTGGCAGGTGCTTCAAACAGTATATCTCTCTTTAAATTAGTTAGTCTGGTTAAACCAGCATTGAAACCAAGATAATCATGACTGTTACTGTTTGTTGAAGTGTAGCTGTAATCTATATTCATTGGTGGCTGATTTGCACCTGGAATCGTCCTGACCTGTTTAACCACACACATCGATGCAAAGGGCTGTAGCGGATTCAGATTATTGATAATATCGGGTAATTTCATCTCATGACTACAGTCATAGGTAAACTCTTTTTCCATGCCGGTAAAATAGTGAACACCGGTCAGCAGATTCTGACCGTTATGCCAGGTATCGTAACTTAAACGAACCAGTCCGGAATCATTAGCAGTGTGCTGATGATTACTGTTTCCTGGAAACCAGATATTACGCATTTCATTATTTTCTAAACTAATACGTATATTAACCGGATGTCCCTGTACATTATAACTGGTAACAGTGAGATAATTGCTTTTCCTTGTCAGCCATATTGAATGACCATTATCGTCTGTTATTTCTCGTAAAATATGGCTTCCAGGCATATATTTAAAAGTAACACCGTCTCCATTTTGTTGCTCCATACGAACTTCATAACCGTCACGATCTAAAACATCCTGTAAACCGTTTGTTGATTTAATGACCAGCCCCCCTTTTTCATCATCAGTAATGATGACATCTTTTAGCTTGTGATACAGTGGATGCCAACTTCCGTCAGGCTGTTGTTTTAAAAAAAAACTTTTTCCTCCGGCCGTATTTAGCTGATGAATAGCTGGATTATAGTGCGTCAGATTCCATGCCCAGCCACGTCCTAAATGATCCGGGTTACCTTTCGCAGCACTGTTATAGTTCATTTCCAGATCAATATCAGGACCATGACCAAAATTACTCCGTAATAAACCGACTTTCATAGAAATAAGCAGTGTACCTGTTCTGGGATCCACTTCACTATTTCCATCTTTTGCAAAATTAAAAGAATTAGACCAGATAGACAGATCATTACTTCCTGATTTAGCCATTAAAAAGCCTGGATGATTTATTTTATTTTTTGCTGTATGAGTATTTACAGTATTTTGTTTTAACAGTATTTTCTTATTAGTGTAAGCAATATTGTGGTAAACTCTTGTTTTTCCAATCGCTAAATCTATTTTTACAAAATATAGACATAAAAATGAATACAATAGTATATTAATAATACGCTGACTTTTATTTGTTGTTTTTATAAGCTTCATGTTTACATAAACCTGGTTCGATTAAATTTATAAGATAAATTATATTATCATCTATATAATTCATGGTTTTTTTAATTTATATGGGAGATCTTTATTTTAGTTTTATCTTATTTAATCAGTGTATTTTTATATAAATTAAAAAGACAAACTAACTTTATATTTTTCAATATGGTTATTAACAGTTATACGACTGTTTTTATTTTTTAATTATATGCACTGCTTTTTTGAACATAACGGTTTATCAGGATAGCATCAGGTAATGTTTTAATACACAGCATGCCAGTAAAAAAAGATACCGGTAAAAAAACGCTTCCGGTATCATATAAAATGAAGAGATTAGTTGTTATCGACTAT
>JAPORK010000434.1 GCA_026710285.1 Endozoicomonadaceae bacterium
GGAAAAACAGCCTGTTTAATTTATGGAATCCAAATGGAGATCGCGGGAATGTAGGTAGCATCATTGCAAAACTGAGTAATGCTAACAAATAAACCCATAGACACTCGGGTACATCTGCACCGGGTGTTAGTTGCACTGCTCCAAATATATTTATAGTACATTATCAATTGACAATGTAATCCGGTAAAATAAAAGTTAGCGATCAGATTTAAAAACTAAGAGTATAAATATTGATCCTCCTGCCTGGTGGATGACAAACACACTTGATAAGGAAGTAGCCAGACCTGGGGTAGCTCATCAGGCAATAATGAAAACGGGGGACAAAAGAAAAGCCTGATCAGGTTCATTACTAACCGCTATAGAGCAAAGCTTCCCGGATCACGCTGGCAATACAGTCCTGAATCAGGTTTTAGCTTTAGGAATAGACACAAAATAATTTAGATAAATTCGGGAGTAGTTGTGGTTTTGTATGGCGGTGAAATTGAAGCCAGAAGAACCATTGCCATTTTATGGATAGATTAGGATTGTACAAATTATTTCGTGTGCGTTCCTTACAGAGGAGTAAATTCATGAGAAAAGTATTCTTAATCACAGGCTTTAATAATTGGGGAAAAACATTTTTAATTAAAAAAATGTTCCACCAGAAAATATACCATTATAATAAACTTTATAAATTTTTGGATATTAATTTCTGTGTTCAGCCTCAGTCAAATGATGACTTAAAAAGGATTAAATTTCAGAACAAACTAAAAAGACGCTTTGAAAAACTTCGTGAAGCAAACATAAAGCTAACCCATATATGTGCTGCATTCTGTCCAACAAAAGAGCAACACAATAATTCTGTTGAAATCATTAAGGAGCTATTTTCAAAGGACGAAGTTCATATAATTGCCATTAAACACAAATGGTGTTTACACGGACAACTGAATATTAACCAAATAGAAAAATACTACTCAGACCTCAAATATGTAACCATACACACATTGACAGAAACCGATAAAGACAATAAAATGCCTGAGTTAACAAGAATAATGCAACCGTTATTATAAAATTCAGCTAACAAGGCGACGGGCTATGCTATTGCGCAATCTCAGAGCTTAGCGTTAGAAAGCTGTTACAAGGAAGTACAGAATGCCTGATTCAAGACATCTTTTAAAAAAGAACTATGAAACCAGCAGAGCTTTGATCATAGGTATTAATAAATATAAAAATACCGCTCCTTTGGGTTATGCCGTCAGTGATGCAACAGCAATAAGAAAAATACTGATAGATGCACTTGGCTTTTATGCTAAAAATATTATTACCCTGTTAGATGAGGAAGCTATAAAAAACAATGTCCTCAAAGCATTCCACTCATTTACATCAGATAACGTGAATGTTGATGACAGACTTGTCGTTTTCTTCGCCGGGCATGGTCATACAAAAACAGGATCTCGTGGAGAAGTAGGATTTTTAGTACCTCATGATGCTTGCATGGATGATTCTTCATCTCTTATCCGCTGGGACGAATTAACCAGAAATGCTGAACTCATAAAGGCTAAACACATTCTCTTCATTATGGATGCTTGCTACGGAGGGCTTGCAGTAAACAGATACTCACAAGCTGGCAGCAGTAGATTTCTTAAGGATATGTATCAACGACGTTCTCGCCAGGTAATAACCGCGGGTAAAGCTAATGAGGTAGTTTCCGATTCCGGTGGTCCACTACCTAATCACTCAGTATTTACCGGGCATTTGATTGAAGGAATTAAAGGAGGTGCAGCTATTGAGTATGGAGTTATTACTGCAAACAGCTTAATGGCTTATGTATATAAAAAAGTAGCTAACGATATAGACTCAGACCAGACTCCACACTACGGTCAGTTTGATGGTGATGGCGACTTCATACTAAAAGCCCCAACAACAGTTGAAGCTGAAGAATTATCAGAAAATGATAACAAAGGTTTTGATGTACTTATTTCGACACCAGATATAAAAATCTCAGAAAACAATACTACGCTTAAAGAGAAGACAGATTATGTCAAAGAGCTGTTATCTTCGCAGAAGCCACAGATAAAACTGCACGATTTTATAGTAGGTGAGGTTAGACGTTTCCTTTCTCTGACTGGTGAAGATAACTTTGCATCACATGATAATTTTTCTGGCGAAGAATTACTAAAAAGACTCTCATACTATGAGAATAATTCAAAAGAGCTGTCCGCAATTATTGCCATTATATCGTATCGGGCAACAGATGGTGAGTTTAGTATTTTGAGTAAAATTATCTCCAGGGCTAGCGACAGATTCATTGATTCTGAAAATGAACCAACTCCTGTATGGATAAACTTACGCTGGTATACTCTCCTCCTTATTTTATATCATGCAGGTATTGCTGCAACAGCAAATAAAAATTATGGCAGCCTGGCGGAAATATTCTGCACAAAGCTGGATGACTCTAAATACGGCAACAAAGAGAATCTCTTTGTACAAAAGCTTTCAGGTAAAATGCTTACACTCAGCAACTCTCAGGTTTTTCAAAAGATTCCCGGTCATGAGCGACAATATACACCACAAAGTGAGTACATATTCAGGCAAATACAACCCATGCTTGATGATTTATTTTTCTTTGGAAAGGGTTATGATTCAGTATTCGATGAGTTTGAAGTACTATATGCCCTGGTGATAGCCGATCTCAGGATTCAGGCAGGCAATGATTGTTGGGGACCAGTTGGAAGATTTGGTTGGAAGCATATGGACAGGGAAAATTCACCTTTTTTAAAAATCTTAGCTGAGGCAGAAAGCTTTAAAGATCAATGGCCTCCAATTAAAGCTGGAATGTTTGGTGGTAACTATAACAGATTTACAGCTGCTGCTTATCCATTTAAGGAATACCTTAATAAACTTAACTGGTATTAAAGCTCTGACAAATCAGGGTATCCGGGTACAGTAAAGTTATGCAAGCACCTGAAGTGTTATAAAAATCAAAGAGGTATTCGTGAAGCTAGGAAGAAATAAACCCTGTTGGTGTGGTTCTGGAAAAAAGTACAAAAAATGCCATTTAAACAGAGAGACGCAAAAACCTCTCAGTATCGGCATAATGCATAAACAGCTGAACGGTTTTTATTCAAAAAAATATTGTAGTGTTCCTGACAGCATGAAAAGTGCATGCTCCGGTAAAATTATCGGAGCACATTCGATTTCAAAAAGCGCATCTCTTAAGGAGATTGCACATAATGGTCACGTACTCACAACTTTCAAACATTCGACAAACTTTAAAAACTTTAAAGATGCTTTTGACATTACTCCAACGAAAGTTGGTATACAAAAAGCCTCAACATTTACCGGGTTTTGTGCACATCATGACAAGCATTTATTTCAACCTGTCGAAGATGATACCTTTACAATCTCAGATTTCAATTGTTTTTTAATAGCATACAGAGCAATATCAAGAGAACTCTTTGTGAAAGAACGTTCCTCTGACAGGCTTGACCT
>JAPORK010000196.1 GCA_026710285.1 Endozoicomonadaceae bacterium
AGGGAAGGGTAGTTTTATTAGTCATGCCTCGTTGTTTATCCAGGGAAAAACTGCAAAAGGAAAACAGTTTTCAATATTTTTTGATCCTATGGGATATGATCCCTTGAAGGAACGGTTAAGGCTTTACAAAGGTAAATACGTAAAGTGTTCAGTAGGGAAAATTTTAGATGATCATCTTAAATGCTTACCATCGTTTAAGGGAACAGATGTTCTTTTTACGAAAACTTGTCTGCAAAAGGACTGGTTTAGCTGTGGAGATTATTGCACATTATTTGCAGAAAAGCTAATGTCAGCTTTTGAACAAGATGACTTTTCTCCGGAAGACTTCATGCAAAGAATTGCAAATGGTGAAATGTTATCATATTCTGAAGTCCGGGAGAGGGCTACTGAAATGAGTCATTTAAATTCAACTCCTTCTGATAAATAGAATCCTGTCATGTAGACACACAGAATTAAACACTACCTAAGCTTTTACCAGAGGTGTTTGTTCGACTTCAGAAATGTCTGGAATCTGATGCTTTTTTTAATTGAAAACAATATCTGTTTATGTTAACATCTTGATTAGCTGATTTTGCAACTATCGGTGACGTTTACTCTTTGTCATGTTTTTTTATTTGAAGTGCTGGGGTTTATTTAAGTCGTTATTGTAAAATTTGTTTGAAAACTTTAAAAAAATCAAGATAGCAGGAAAACAATTTCCTGCTTGTGTAACACAAACTCATTATTTAAAAAATAAAAGATGCAAAAAATTTTTATTATTTTTCTTTTAATCACGATCAGTAATGTTTGGACAGTGCATGCTACACCAGGTGGTAAAGGCAAACAGCCTTCCAAATCTTTGCAAGGCTTACCTGCTTCGCAAGATGGTTTAAATAACACTTCTTCTCTCGTCAATCATCCATTAAATGACAGCGATATTGGCAATATCTCAAGACCAGAGACAGAAAAAAAAGATGGCTGTGATTCATTGATCCATTTTAGAGGTGACCCACAACGACCAGTCTGTACAAAAAGTAATCATCTGCATTCCAATAGCAACACAGTCGATACCGGAGAAGGATCATCTTCGGCAGCTCAGCATAGCAACCAATCTTTTGATGTGATCCGCAATGCAACAAACCAGCCGGGTTCATCTGATGAGAATGAGAACAGTCAACAAACCAGAACTCAAAGGATTCTAGGATTATTCCCTGATAATCATAAAGTTGATCAGGCTCAGCAGAATGAATCAGAAGCAGATCTGATTCAACAACCTGCTGCAAAGCGTAAACCTCTATCTGCAGAACCTTACCGGGAGCAGAATAGTTATCCCTGGTCTTCAGATGATGATGTGCAGGATCTTACAACCACGACTAAATACCCTGAATATGAGGACAAAGCTAGGAGGCTTGAATCATATAAGACATGGTCCTCTGATGATTCCCATATGATTAAAAATCTTGTTGAAGCCGGATATCACCTGACAAAGGATAACAAGATTGAATGCTATCATTGTGGTGCTCGGATTAAGTCTTTGATGGCAAATGATTGCCCCTGGATAAAACACGTAGAAACGAATCCAGCATGTGATCGTGTACTTAGCAATATGGGACCTTTCTTCATTAATTTAGTACGTAGCAAGATTTGTATAGACGTAACTGATCCCATATGTAATAACGAAAAAGGATCAACTGTTGATCCTTCAAAGAACGACCGTCCCTCTCAACAATCTCACCGGAACGAGAATAATCTTAAGTATTTACGTGCCAAGCAACAAGAAACTCCGCCTAAATACCCACAGTATGAAAAGTATGCAGATGTAGGTGACAGAGTTGAATCATATAAAAGAAAACCTATTAATCTCCCTCTCAAACCTCAGGAGTTTGCCGGAGCTGGATTTTTCCCTATGGAGGATGATTCTCACAACTTGAGCTGTTTTTATTGCGGCGTTCAGTGTGATATGAAGAAAACTGATGATCCCTGGATACAACACGCAATACACTCTCCAAAATGCCCCTTTCTGCATATGGAAATGGGACTTTTCTTTGTCAATGTCGTATGGACACTGATTATGAAAAATGTACCTGATATCACTCGTGAAGCTGTAATTGAAGAAGCACTACGAATTGGCCGGAATATGAAAGATTATCAACAGTTCTTCAGTATAAATTCTGACGATCACCAATCGGAAGCGACTCTGATGCAATACCCTTTGCAGGATGATATTAATGCCAAACTTACCTTTAATGTATTATTCAAAATGATACAGAAATTTGCATACACGTCGGAATTTGTAAATGAAAACCAGAGATTTAAGGCATTAAAGGTCCTTCTAGAAGCACAAACAAAAGACTGTAATATCATGATGCTTGCCAAAGCCGGATTTTTTCCTGCAAAAGGTTATAACGGTTTCCAATGCCACAGTTGTAGGGGTTTAATTGATGAAAACGAGAATGTTATTCTTTCCGTGCTGAGGCACATATGTTCTTTTTATTATACATGTCCTTGGTCCCGATATATAATAGGAAAAGGAGTCGCTGAGGCCATACGAAGTACAACACCAGACTCCCTTACATTGGAAAATGTAATCAAGGAGATGAAACGACAGGGTTATGCCGTACCAAACCCGCAGGGTCAAGGTATTTTAAAGCTTTACAGACCAGAATATATCAATTACGAACCTTCTATATATCAACGGAATGAATCGCTGACATTTCTAACTGATTATGGTCCAAAGACTTCATTTGATGAAAAATTTAAATCAGTCTGCAGCTCAGCAATGTGTTATCACTATACAAAAGAAAGTGACAGACGTTCATCATTTTCAGATGCTCATTTTCCAAAACAAGGTAATTTCTTAACAGCTGATATTTTTGCCATGTCCGGATTTTACTGGAAAGAACAATACAAAAAAGCCAGAAGTGATTGTCTCAATTGCGCTTTTTGTGGTAAGCGAATTTATGCTTGGGGAATAGATGATAATCCCATCCTGGAACACTTGAGATTTTATCCAGAATGCCCGTGGTTAAATCTTATACTGGGACAAGAAGTCACCAGTGCAGCAAAAGAGGTGGCGATATGGCAAGAGCACTTTACCGTAGAGGCTGTAATTGAAGAAATGGAATGTCATGGCCATAAAATACCAAACCCTGAGGGAGAAGGTTTTTACAAGCTTTTAAAACCAGAGTTTATAGCGTACCGGTGTTCTCAATCTCAACAGAATGCATCAGCAGCAATGCTGATTCAACCATCTCCCGAAGAGGAAAATAATTCTGAATCTTTATCTGTTGTACAATCTGAAACCATCAAAGAATCTGGTGTGGTACCCGAAACCTACCAACCCAGTTAAGGTATATAATATATCCAAAACTGAGAGATAAAAAGTATAATCAGTCCAGTCTTAAAGGGCTTAAAGGACTTAAAGGACTTAAAGGACTTAAAAAAATAGCAGGCTGGGATAATGCTACTTTAGATAGTATTATTTGTCAA
>JAPORK010000328.1 GCA_026710285.1 Endozoicomonadaceae bacterium
CCATAGCGTTTCAGTAAACAACCGCATTGTTGATTGTTATTTGGCTGCTTGTATTATGTAAATTTAGTGAGAATTGTGAGTATGCTCGTCTAATCGATAACCCTCCGTTTGATGTATCTTTTGCTTCCTCAGGAAAAAGATTGACCGGACGTCTGGGGTATTGTACATCCTTAATCTCCAGTTGAATTCCTTTGGCCGAACCCTCTGCTGGTATTTTTACCACTAATGAATCAGCTCCGCTAATTGTGTTTTTTAAAAGTATGAATTCATCATTAATTGCATCATATTCCAGCTCAACATTGACATTGACACTTACGCTCCAGCTATAAGCACCAAACAAAAGGGTCGCAAAAAATATCCCTGCAGAAGTAAACATTTGCAAAAACTGTCTTTTCATGTCAGCTCCTTTAAATACTTCAGTTTTTAGATTGTTACTATACTTACAGGTAACCTCCCCTCCTGGCTACCATACTTTTATGCAAGTATCTGCGTTATATATAACCTCATAGAAAATATACTGTAAATATCAATGGATTCCTGTTTGCACAGGAATGACGAGTTTGCACAAACAGAATTTCATGGAGCTTTATGGTTTCAACAGTTTCTGCCATACTCCACCGTTATCATTACTGCTTGCGCAGGAATGACGAGTCTGCACAAATAGAATTTCATGGGGCTTTATGGCTTCAACAGTTTCTGCCATACTCCACTGTTGTCATTCCTGCGCAAGCAGGAATCCAGGAAAAAGTTCCAAATTTTTTCACATCCAACCAAATATTTGTATAAGGGTATGCCCGGCTGCTCGAAATATCCTGAAATCAATCAATCACAAGGGTGTCTTCTAATTGTTGCTGGTTAAGTTTTTTGGTGCAACCTGTGATTGATTGTTTTGTGGTTTTATCGTTAAGAGAAAACAGAACTTAAAAATAAGCAGGGCTGTACTTCATGTTATATCATGCTACCCATCAAGTATAATAGCTCAAAAACAATCCGGCTTCCTTTATTAAAAATATTTTATCTGCTTAGCTTATGGAGAAACTCGTGTATTTTTAAAAGTGTTCTTAAATAAAGCGGTTTATGGTATTGATTTGTTAAGTTTTTCTTCTGAATTGTCGGTTACAGTCATTTATAATTGCTGCGCTCTTGTTTATATATTGCGTAAAAAAAATCACAGTTTTATCTTGAATTTTTATAATTTACCCCCAGTTAAGAAAAAGATTCTATTTTATTTAAATATTCAGGAGTTCATTTTGGAACAGTTCAGAGGTACCACAATTCTTTCTGTGCGTAGAGACGGTAAGGTTGTGATTGGCGGCGATGGTCAGGTTTCGTTAGGAAATACAATAATTAAAGGTAATGCACGAAAGGTTCGGCGTTTATACCGAGATAAAGTCATTGCGGGCTTTGCTGGTGGAACCGCAGATGCGTTTACCCTGTTTGAACGCTTTGAAGGGCAGCTGGAAAAACATCAGGGGCACCTTGTTCGCTCAGCCGTCGAGCTGGCAAAAGAGTGGCGGACTGATAAAATATTACGCAAACTTGAAGCAATGCTTATCGTTGCCAATGAAAAAGCTTCCTTAATTATTACTGGTCTTGGTGACGTAATGGAAATGGAAGATGGTATACTGGCAATAGGTTCAGGTGGGGCTTTTGCCCAGTCATCCGCACGCGCTTTACTTGAAAACACAGACTTAAGCGCACGAGATATTGTTGAAAAGAGTTTAAAAGTTGCGGGTGATATATGTGTTTATACTAATTTAAACTTTACGATTGAAGAGCTTTCTTACACAGATTAATATTTTTGAGTTAATTATTATGTCCAAAATGACGCCTAAAGAAATTGTCCGTGAGCTGGATAAGTTTATCATTGGTCAGGATAAAGCAAAACGAGCAGTGGCTATTGCGCTGAGAAATCGCTGGAGAAGAATGCAGGTTTCTGATGATTTGCGCAATGAAATAACCCCAAAAAATATTTTAATGATTGGTCCTACCGGAGTAGGTAAAACCGAAATCGCCCGACGGTTAGCAAAACTGGCTGGCGCACCTTTTGTTAAAGTTGAAGCCACAAAATTTACTGAAGTTGGCTATGTCGGCAGAGATGTTGAGTCTATTATTCGTGATTTAATTGATGTAGCAATAAAAATGCTACGTAATCAGGCTGTTGAAACAGTCAAAGATAAAGCTGTTTACCTTGCCGAAGAGCGCATATTAAATGCGCTTCTCCCTGCACCGCGCAGTAAAGATGAAGCTGCTAAATCAACAGACGAAACAACTCAGCCAACCACATCGTACAGCGATACACGACAAGTATTCAGAAAGAAATTACGTGAAGGTAAGCTCGATGATAAAGACATTGAGATTGATGTTCGTGATGCCAGGCTTGGGGTGGAAATCATGGCACCACCAGGCATGGAAGAAATGACTAATCAGCTTCAGGGAATTTTCTCCAGCCTTAATAATGAAAAAGTGCGTACCCGCACATTGAAAGTTAAGGATGCAATGAAAATCATCCAAGAAGAAGAAGCACAAAAAATGATCAATGAAGATGAGATAAAAAGTAAAGCCATTGAAACAGTTGAACAAAACGGCATTGTTTTTATTGATGAAATTGATAAAGTAGCTAAAAGCTCAACTTCCAGTGGTGGTGAAGTTTCCAGAGAGGGAGTACAAAGAGATTTGCTGCCATTAATCGAAGGTTGTACTATAAACACCAAGTATGGTATGGTCAAAACAGATCATATCTTATTTATTGCCTCAGGCGCATTCCATCTTGCGCAACCTTCAGATCTTGTTCCTGAGCTTCAGGGTCGTTTGCCTATACGCGTGGAACTCAATGCGCTGAGTGTAGGTGACTTTGAAAGAATTTTGACAGAACCTGACTCAGCACTTGTAACGCAATATAAAGCATTAATGAAAACAGAAAATCTGGAAATCAATTTTTCTGACGATGGTATTCGGCGTATTGCTGAAGCTGCATGGCAGGTTAATGAATCCACAGAAAATATTGGTGCTCGTCGTTTATATACAGTGCTTGAACATTTGCTTGATGAAATTTCGTTTTCAGCTGATGATTTGGCTAAAAAAGACGAACCTGTTTTTATTGATTGCGATTATGTTGATAAGCATTTGAGCGAACTTGTAAAAGATGAAGATTTGAGTCGCTTTATTTTATAAAAACCTTCTGAAAAAAATAGATAAGCAGTATACTATTTTTTTACTATGTCTATCACTAACTTTCGTAGTTCAGCTTTATTCTGATAAGCAATTTTTTATAAAGGCGCTGTCAGATAAAATTCAGACTACGATAGTTAGGTTCTCGCAAATTTTTATTTTCTGAGATCATTAGGATTTAGAATAGCAATACCAGGTAACAAGACAGCAACTTCATGAGTCAGAACATCAAAAGATCAAATGTAACTCCCCAGGTACTCTATAATAAAATAGTACGCTGAGTTAAAACACCTCCT
>JAPORK010000556.1 GCA_026710285.1 Endozoicomonadaceae bacterium
TAACTGCCATTTCAGTTAAACCGATAACAGAAGCTGCTATATTAAGCCCTTTATTAGAGGGAACCGCAGCTGCGATAACCGGAACACTGCTATAAATGGCAGCACCTCCGGCTGCAATAGCACCCAGTGCAGTACCGCCATAACTAGCTGCAGTAGCCCCCAGAGAGACCACAGTTAAACCCGCCATAATAACGGTACTGGCAATGTTAGCCCATTTTTGATGTAATGCATTTAATCCAAAAGAGGTAATATTTCCAAACCATTTGAGTGCACTTCCCAGCCATTTTGGCATATTGCCGGAAGGATCACTGTTCATTACCGGATTATTACTGCCAAAACTATATCCGCCACCCGCAGGATCTTCACTTACAAAATAGCGCATTTTTGGATTATATGTTCTGTGTCCATTACCTAAAAACTGCCAGCTGGTAGCAGGATCAGTTAATTCACCATCAAAACCGTACAATGTCTTTTGATACAGTGGGAGTGACTGTGAATATTTTTTACAATGAAAGATCATGCCATAAGGACTGTAAACGTTGCGCTGGTTCAGAGTATATTGAGAAGCACTGTTTTGTACTTTGTTGAGTACGCCCACTATATCTCCTTTATAATCTGTCTCATTATAGGTATGAATGGCGCCATCTATGGTTTTAGCAGCACCTAAATAACCAATGAGATGGGTGCTTTGCCCGGCAGAGCTGATTTTTTCACTACTGAGCCGACTGCCTTGATAAAAGAGATAACGGGTATCCTCTGCACTCACTGTTTTTACTGTTTTACCGCTATTGTCGTAGTAATAAAAACTTTTTTGACCTGTTGTTTTGGTCACCTGTTCAATTTGATTGAACGCATTGTAGGTCAGATGATTGCCTTCTCCATCAATTACCATATTACCCATCACATCATAATTGAAGTTGTGAGTAATCTTTGCCTGATGATTCCATATAGTATCTATCTGTTGAAGACGTAGAGGAACTCTAAGATCTGAATAATGGTAATTCATCTCTTTATACAGCGTTTCTTTTGTAGATGAATCGCGTAGTATTTCCTGGACACTGGCGAGGTGATTCAATGGTGTAAAAGTATAATCCTGTTGAGTAATAACAGGCGCGCGGGTTAAACCAGAATCTAAAAAACGGGTATCTCTGGGACACAGAGATAATTCATTGGAGCCCGTACAAGTCATACCAACTAAATTATTAAGTACATCATAACTATAATTTAATTTCGCATACTCATCCTTAGACGTTTTTTCAATCAGTGTAGTGATATTATCAATGGCATCGTATTTAAAAGACTCATCATATAACAGATGATTATTCAGTGTATCAGTTATTTCTGCCGGGTGACCAAAAGTGTCATAGCGAAGATGACGATCCATTCTGCTACCATAATGTAAAGTTTTGATACGGGAAAAATCATCATAGTCTGAAGTAGCTATTGTTGCAGCTTTGCCATTTAATGGCAGATAAAGCATGGTTTTTACACGTCCGGATGAGTCATAATTTATCTGTTTCTGGTTACCTGACATATCAGTAAAACGGGTAAGTCGTCGGTTCAAATCATATTCCCATTTTTGCTTATAATCAGAGTAACCATTTTCACCTGAATGTATAAAATTCCGTATTAATCCATCAGCATCATAGACAAAAGTCGTTGTACCGGTTATTTCCTTTTTTTTGATCAGCAATGTAGTGATCGGATCATAATAGCGTTGTGATTGTAATTTTCCATCCAGTAATTGTGCAACAGGCAGACCCAACACATTATATTGCAAAGAGATAGTATGACCTGCAGGTGAGACTGAACTTAGTAACTGACCATTCTCATTGTAAGTAAATGTTGAGCGGCGTGCATCTTCTCCGGCACTCCAAAGCAATTCTCCGACACTATTATATTCTGCTGAAGATAAGAGATAATGACCGCCAGATACAGGGTAAGCCCAGGACTGAATAACATGTCCGGTCAGGTCATAAACACTATGCATTCTGTCGCCTTTTGAATCAATCATGTCAGTCACTTCATCCAGTTCATCATAGATTGTTTTTACTGTGTGATTAAAAGGATCAGTTCTTTTTACTACACGTCCAAAGGTATCATAAATAACAGAAGACACTTTGGCTCCTTCTGTTTTTATGGCATCAGCAGATAAATGACACAAACGATAAGCAGTAGGAGGTGATTCTTTAGTAGCTGGAATGAGTAGATTCATGACCGGTTGATACAGTACATTAGCATGAGACACAGAAACCGCAGAATATTCTCCAGCACTGCTTTTTTCATAGTTAACCACACAGCGGTCAGCATCATCATATCCGGTTATTATTTCCCTTTGATCTGGCAGATGTATTCTGACAGCTCTGCCAGAACTATCATAGTCCTGTGTAGTTGTAAGTGCATGAATTTCACCTGACTCTTTTATGATATAAGCATGTTTTGCCAGAACTCGTCCGTAATGGTCATAGGTGACTCTCCCCACCGGAAACCAATGGTCAGGCACTGGTTTGCCAGTTGCAGCAATGGCTTCTTTAAAATTTATCAATATACGTCCTGCACCGTCAAAAATAAATTTTTCCTGCAGGTTATTTACTGATGTAATCAATAGCTGATTAAGTGTAGACGACACTATGTATTCATAATGATCACTGTTAGCAAAGGAAGTTCCTGATGTATAATTAGTTTGAATTAAGCGACCCATAAAATCGTAATGATAACGGATCATATTCAATCCGGTTCTGTCTGTATCTTGCAATTTTTGATTAGTAAATAAACTGGTTGTTATTTTTGGTGATAATTGTCTTTTACCTGATTTAAGGTCAATAGCAGTATAAGTGGTTTTAGTCTGGTTATCTGCACTTTTTAAATAATAATAATGTTTACTAATGGCAGTGATTGCAGAGGGTTTTTGTATACTCCCTGTAAAAATCATCTGTTTTAACAGACCATAAAGAAATGCGTTATCAGGATCCTGATAATAATTATACTGTATTGCGGTATACTGCTTTTTAGCCTGGGTAACCTGATGATCTAAAACCATAGTATAGCCATCACCTTTGTAAGCCGGCATTTTACGATAATAGTTATACGTTGTAATGGGCGCAGGCATTACTGTTTCTGCGTTTATTGGTGCGGGATAACGAGTTACTGATTCAGTCAAAGCACCGTTCAGCCATCCAGGAGATACGGGTGGACAAGCAGTATCTCCCTGTTCAGGACAGTATTTTGTTGTCGTTAAACGACCAAAAGAATCCCTGTACTGACTGACACGACCATACTTATCATAAGTGATCGTTTCACTACTAATTGCAGGATAAACTGCACCATCGCTCCACAACCTGGTAACTATTTTCAGTGGTAAACTATAAGAATCAGGTAAATTTTCAAAGGAAGAGTGAGCACAGCCATTTGGATTATTTGCACGACAAAAAAAGGTTTGCACTTCTGATAACTTTTTGC
>JAPORK010000525.1 GCA_026710285.1 Endozoicomonadaceae bacterium
AGAAGGTTGTTGGTAGCTGTTTTTTTTTTTTTTTTTTCCGTTATTCCGGCTTCTATTGCATTTATTCCCCCTGACAGAATTTTTCCCAGAAAACTCTTATTATCATAATTTAACTTGTCTCTCTGTAACTTCTCGAGTTTTTTTTCTAATTTTTGCTGAGTTCTGTAAGAACTTTCAATGTTGCTTTGAGTTGTGTCAATATCCTTAATGATATCAGCCTGCTTATTTTTTAATCTCTCAAGGGTGTTAAAAGCATCGAGAATGGGTTGATATTTAGCAATGATGTTGTCAGTTTTGTACTTTTTTTCCTCTAAAGTATTTATTTTCTTTGTTAGCTCATACCCTTTACGTTCTACAATGCTATCTACCGTCACATATTGTCTAAACTTTTCGTCAAGTTCTGCTTGTGATATGCGACCAATTCTGATTATTTTTCCATCTTCAAGATCTGCAATTTTTCCATTTTTTATCATATGATTACAGAGTTTCAACAGGACCTGATCCACAGCCTTGTTAGTATTTGAGCAAATTAATGTCCTCTCATCTTGTCTGTAGAAGTAAGCGAGGATAGCCCCAAGTGTTTGAGTTTTACCTGTGCCAGGAGGTCCCCACAGAAAAGATATTGAATGCCTTATTGCTTTTTGTACAAATGATTTTTGACCCGGGTTGAGGTCTGATATATCTTCTTTATCAAAATCAGCGACATTAATTTTTTTTGTCTTACCCTTGAGTAATAAGTCAGCTATCTCACAATTCATGCCTACAGGAGGACCGATCTTCTTGTTGACTGGGGTGTCGGTTTCAATTTCGAAACGTTTTTGTAGTGATTCTAATAATGCGCTCTCGTCCTGGATGATGAAGCATTTTGAAATTAAATTGCCAAAGTCTTCATCCAAAGAAATTAGTATAGTCGTCAATTTACCGGGAAGTACTGAAACAATGGATCCTTTGGTTTTCCCTGTATCAGATTGAAAATCAACCCTTGCTCCTTCAAAAAATTCCTCGTCACCATCATAAGTGAACGAATATATATACCCGTATTCTCCAGAATGTGATTCTTCTCGTTGACCATTTGCTAAATGGATTTTTTTGGAAAATTTAGCTTTCCTTCTGATTTCCCAAATTAAGCCACCTAGGGCACAAATAAATTTTTCTGAATTTGTTGTAGCATTTTCCAAACCTTTGATTAAAAAGTTATTTTTTATCTCTGATGACCAGGTCTGAGGTAAACCGTTCAAAGTACCTGAAGCTTTCCTTATAAAACCTTTTTCATAATTTGGTTTAGATAACGAGAGATTATCAACATTTTCTTTGTTTATGTCTTCAATAAACTGTGTATCAGGTAACGTTGTATCGTGTATCTCAGGAGAATTAGCAATATCACGTTTAAGAGATTGTTGTTGTGGAAGTTTTTCTACTTTTATTATTGGAGTTTCTGTCGCTTTTCTCTCTGGTTGGTTAATGGATGACTCTGATAACCTGATATAACTTTGTGCTTTCTCTAAATGTGCAGCTAGTGATTTTTTAGACTTTTTTCTGAAGCCTATCTCATGTACAAGCGCTTTTAAAATTGACACATCATTTTTGTTTTTCTCTACAGCCACCCTGAGTTCAGCTGCAGAAAATCTAATATAAGACCTTCTTGCCATTAATTCTCTTAAACCTTAAATCTTTTTAAATAGATATAGTACAGTTATTCGATAAAAGATAGTGTCCGCTTTATTATGTCTGCCAGGCTGTGGTAAAAAACATTGTTGTGTATGGATACCTTACTATTCAAGATCAGTGAGCGTGCTATTACGAGAGTATACCAACATGGAACTACTGTAAAAAACAAGAAGAAAACGCCATGGGTTATTCGAGAAGAGTTTTAAGCAGGAAAATTCATGGAGTTGCTGATATATCAGGTAATCCTGTCAGATTGCTGATTAATACGGGACAAGCCTCAGAATGTAGTCAGGTAAATAAATTACCTGAAAATTTAAACTATCAATATTTACTGACCGACAAGGAGTATGATTCTGATGAGATAACAAGCACTGATCGTATTTACCTGAGAGTATCTGCACTCCTGCCATACAGCTACGAAAAATTACACAGCTGCACACAAGCATCCTTCAATCAAATAGTCACCTCAACATGATAACCTGCAAATTTTCTAATATTGAGTACACCTGTATCTAAAATTAAATATTGTCCCTTAATACCTTGTAATATTCCTGAAACAGCTGGTGTTTTATCGAAATTAAATGAGGTGATTTTCACAGGGTAAATATTAACAGGATAATGAATATCAGTTTCATCATTATTCGACAAAGGCTGTACTGCTTGAATACCGTATTTATTTTGTAAGGTCTGAACCTGCTCAGTAAAGTGTGAAAATAGCTGATCTCTGATTGCGGGAAGATCAACCGGTTGTACATCACCCTTTAGTAGTGCTCTCCAGTTTGTTTTGTCGCTAACTTCCTGGCGAAAAATTTGCTCAATAAAACCAGATAGCTGGCGTGAAGCTACATTAAAGATCGGTAGTGCTTGTATAGCGCCCTGATCTATCCAGCGCACAGGTATTTGTGAAGTACGTGTAATACCTACTTTAACACCGGAACTGTTAGCCAGATAGACAATATGCCGCTGCATACAGAATTGTTCCCCCCACTCAGGTTCCCGACAGGTTCCTTTATGATAGTGACATAATTCAGGCTTAACGATGCACAGATCACACTGTGCCAGACGGGTAAAACAGGGATAACAGTACCCCTGGTTAAAACTTTTTTTAGTGATTCTTCCACAATGAATGCACTGAATTTTATTCATAGCATGCAGAGTAATTTTTTGCCCCAGCAAGGGGTTCAGGGGCAGTAGTTGTTCACCTACAGGCAGCTGATAGTCAGCGAGGTTATCAGACTTTAACTGTACCTGAAGTTTTCTTAATGGACCAGCAGTATGCGATGATGTCAGCTTTTCTTTACTCAAAATATTAACCCTAATCTTTTTCTGTTAGTTATAACTCCTTATTTAACACTATGACGGAAAATTATTAAAAAAATCACCTAAGATAATTATTTCTTAACTTCTTTGTCTTGAATGTTAGGCAGCAACTTTATACAAAATCAGATCTTTATGGATAACTTTAAGCTTTTATAAGTTATTAAAATCAGGCGGATATAATCCGTTTGCTATTAAATAATGAAAGCGACTGGCAGAAACATATTGTATTAAGAGTGGATCGAACTCACGCACGATTTTTTAACTTAACTTCAATAACTTTGTTCCATTCTGTCAGATCCACTTCTTCGGTAGCTCTTTCAACAATGCTAATTAATTGTTCAGGTGACATGTAATTCATATATGGATAAATTATATCCATATCCCTTTGGTCTAACCGTGTTTCTTCGTAACTCCCCAGGTACTCTATAATAAAATAGTACGCTGAGTTAAAACACCTC
>JAPORK010000413.1:0-3180 GCA_026710285.1 Endozoicomonadaceae bacterium
CTTAAAAAGTAATTGTTTTATTTGGTTATTAAGAATCATTCTCTTGGTGCGTAAGCCCTGGGTCATAGCCGCTGATATTTTTCAGGTAATCCCAAGCCTCATCGCCAGCATAGTATTCACCATCTACACCTGCATAAATAGTTTTTAATGTTTCCTGTATTTGAATAGCTTGCTCTCTCTGCGGGTAATAGAACATGACCCGAACAGGTTTATAACCGTGTGATTTTATCACCTTTACACGGGTGTGCTCTTTGGTGATGTGATCACCGTCAGTTGTAGCATCTCTCCATTTCAGCTCTACAGCGTCGCTACCATTCAGAAAATCGATTTCAAAAGTTTTTGGCTTTGCGCCAATGGTGTTTTCAACCAGAGTTTTTCCACCCCGGCTATTTGCAAAAAACATACATAAAGTAGCTGCCTCTTCCAAGAATGATCCTGCATACTTATATAAAAAACGACCCGTGTTTTGATACTCGTCGATTAAAACTCCCTCATCATGAGGTATACCTAAAACACGATAGATCAGGTAATGCGAGTTATCATCTTTCTGCATCTCTTCTTTGCGTGCAGTAATTTTACTTTTTAAATTTCCGGCATATTCATCTGCAAGATTACTAACCTTTTCTTTTAATAGCCTCAGAGAATCACCATTAAGCATTGCCCGATTAATTCGTTCTCTTTCATAAGCACAGACCGCATTAATCAGTTCAGCTTTTTTCTTCTCCCTGATATCGATATCTAATGATTTACAATATTCATCAAGTTCTTTTTTGTTCATTTTTTCAATTTTCATAATTCTTCCTGAGTTACTCAGATGCCCGGTCTTGCAAGGGGAGTTAACGTCCGGTTCGGGTGCACCGCAGGCATCACCTGAAACCATTTGTTATGTAATTTTTTCTGCAAACGATCCAAAATACGGTTTTAATGCGTCTTTTACTGATTGGCCTGAATCACTGGCTGCCATACGAATGACAAGTCCTGCTAATTCACCATTTGATAAACCAAAGTGTTTACTCATCTGACTGGAGAGTGATTTTCGGTTGTATAGCTTAAGTATCAATAGGTAATTTTTTTGTTCTATCGCCTGATGAAAAATGGTCTGATTTTTTTTATATAAACTATCTGTATCAATTTTTGAAACAAACTCTTTGACTGCTTTATTTAAAGCATATTTCTCTTTAGCTTTATCATTGAAGCAATTTAGTTGAAACTTTACCTCATGGACAAATCTGAGTGATACCTGTCTATCTATTTCAGACTGTAATTGCTTGATAACAAATTCTTTTATTGATTCAACATCTTGCTTGGGTTTCCTGCATAACTGTTGACTGACTAAAGTAATTATTTCAGGAACACAAAATAAATTTTCAACTTCAGCTACATCAAGTGTAAAGATGTCGTGCTTAGACAGGGATTTTATTTCTTCATCATTGCGCATGTCCCTGTCAATTACACCGTATACCTCCAAATGATGGAAATTTTTAGCAATTTTAAGTGCTTTTACTACTTGAATAACTTGAGTACAGGATCCGACCGGAATAACTAAATACTCAGTAAGCACAGATTTATATAAAGAGGAGTCATAACTACCATCTTCCCCTTCGACAAAAACTACGGGTTTTCTGCTACCAAGAATGTGTATAAGTAATGGTTCAGGTAAACCATCAATATCAGGTACACGCTCCCAATCCCAGGTATTACCATCATAACTTTTTAACCATATTTTCGTTGATTCATGAAAAGAAACAGCAAAGTTAACATCATGGGTCGTATAAATAAACAGGCAGTCCTTTCTTAGGTTTTCAATTTCTCGCCATAATGGCGCTTGAATTGATTTGTGTAAATGTATTTCTGGTTCATCAACTATAATGATTCCATTTTCAGGAGCTGCCAAACATTGCCCAATAAGATAGAAAATTACCCTTTCTCCATCGCTCATTTCAGAAGAATTGTAAGGATTCTCTTTTTGACCTTTAACGCAAGTTTGTATTTTTAAACCACCGATCATTAACTCCCTATGAGGTAATATCTTCTCCCATAGCTTTTTGACTAAATCAAGCTTTGTAACCGGTGGTTCTACACGTTTATCGGTTTCCTTTGATGCTTTTATATACTCTGAGTTTTTTTCAGTCTGCTCTGAAAAAAGATATGTCATTAATTTTTCGAAGTCATTTAGTGAGCAAACTGCCGGGCTTTTTTCGTCATTGGCTGACCATCGACGATGCTCTTTGTGGAGGAGTAATTGATCATCTCGTGTATCTGTATAACCATATAGTAAATCCTTTTCAGCAATATCAATAGCTACAGGAGTTGTTCGGTCGGGCATTGCTAATGATTTTTGAGCAGATAGGCGATGAACTTTATTTTTTTGTGGAGATTTAAACTCAATCCATGCACCAAGTCGTGTTTTTCCTGTTCCATTAGCGCCTACCAATACCAGGCTTTGATGAGATGTAATTTTTTTATTTTTACCATTTTTCCCCGGGAGTTCAATTGTAAACTTTTCTACCATTTATTATCTCGATATCGATTAATTACATAATGCCTGAATCAGGTGCACCATAGTCGTCCTGGAACGATTTGTTATATACTGATTATTTTAACTATTTGATTGCCTGTTGTTCCAGACCTTGCTAACCATCTCTGTGCGAGACTGTACGAAAAATTTTGTTATCTTTGACTTCGTATTGAGGTAAACCTTTCCAGTCATTAGCATGATTAATCGTTCTATAAATGTTGGACATATCTTTAATTCCTTAAAAAAATCAACTCATTGTCTATATTGGGATGATTTACAGGAATTCAACTCAGGCGCATATTATGAATTTTGAACCAGTATCCGGATAAGATGGTTTTTGTTGAAAAGCTTTGATGCAACGCAAGTGGTTCCACTACCACAAAACGGTTGAGCATACCAGAATACGGTAACGTATACGTTAAATTAGAAAATGATGAAAAATAATAGGATCAGGCTTACTAACCTGCCTGAAGGTATGACCTTTATACACTTCCTGACCGCCCTTTTCTTTTGACCTTTTTACGTAGTGACCGATTACGGGTAAGTTTTTTTAAACTATTACCTGGGGGCTTATACCCATTTATCTGCTTCCCTGTAAAGAGATTAAAAACCTTTTATTTCAACAGATTATACAGGTATAAGCATCCAAATTTCACTCATTG
>JAPORK010000413.1:3200-3421 GCA_026710285.1 Endozoicomonadaceae bacterium
AATCCCTGGCTGAAGTAGAGTTTTTTATTTTACCATGACAAGATATCTGAGGAGTTAACATTTTTTTTCCATAACTCGCACTTCAAAATGGGCTGTATTGTTAACATATGTGTCACCGAAGTATTTCTTAACATGTCCACGAAAAAAACACCAGGTTGTTTTTTTATATGTATCCGTACAGTTTACAGCATTAGTCTTTTTAAGCGCTTTACAATTTTTTC
>JAPORK010000233.1 GCA_026710285.1 Endozoicomonadaceae bacterium
GTAACAAGTATTTTACGGAACTTCTCTATGGCTATTAAAAAAACTGCACTTTATTCTTCTCTCTGGGCTGGTTGCGACGAACTTCGTGGTGGCATGGATGCCAGTCAGTACAAAGACTATGTGCTGACGATGCTGTTTATAAAATATGTCTCTGATAAATACAACCGTGATCCGTATAGCATTATTGAAGTACCTGAAAATGCCAGTTTTGATTACCTGACAAACCTGAAAGGCGACAAAGAAATCGGTGAAGAAATTAATAAGGCTATTAGCAAACTGGCAGAAAAAAATAATCTCAGAGGAGTCATTGATATTGCTGATTTCAATGATGAAGACAAACTGGGAAAAGGCAAAGAGATGGTGGATCGCCTGTCTAAGCTGCTTGGTATTTTTGAAGGGCTGAACTTTTCTGCTAACTCTGCTGAAGGTGATGATCTGTTAGGCGATGCCTATGAATACCTGATGCGTCATTTTGCCACTGAATCAGGTAAGTCTAAGGGGCAATTTTATACACCGGCAGAAGTATCGCGTATTCTGGCTAAACTCATTGGTATTAATAAAAAGACACCGCAGGATGCCACTGTTTATGATCCCACCTGCGGCTCTGGTTCATTATTGCTCAAAGCCAGCGATGAAGCACCACGCGGACTTTCTGTTTTCGGACAGGAAAATGATGGTTCAACGGCAGCATTAGCACACATGAACATGATTTTGCACAATAACGCTACAGCCACAATCTGGAAAGGCAATACCATTTCTGACCCGCAGTGGAAGAATGCCAGCGGTGGCCTGAAGACCTTTGACTTTGCGGTAGCCAATCCGCCCTTTTCTAATAAAAACTGGACCAGTGGCATTAATCCTGACGAGGATCAGTTTAAACGTTTTACCTGGGGTATTCCACCAGAGAAAAATGGTGATTACGCTTTTTTGCTGCACGTTATTACAAGCCTGAAAAGTACCGGCAAAGGTGCAGTTATTCTGCCTCATGGTGTCTTGTTTCGTGGTAATGCCGAAGCACGCATTCGGGAGAATCTGATTAAACAGGGATATATTAAAGGTATCATTGGTCTGCCTGCTAACCTGTTTTATGGTACAGGTATTCCAGCCTGTATTATTGTTATTGACAAAGAACATGCACAGACACGCAAAGGTATCTTTATGGTAGATGCCAGCCGTGGCTTTATGAAAGACGGCAACAAAAACCGACTGCGCAGTCAGGACATTCACAAAATCGTAGATGTATTTACCAGGCCCCTGGAGTTGTCGGGTTATAGCCGTATGGTTCCGGTGGCTGAAATAGCAAAGAATGATTACAACCTGAATATTCCCCGCTATATTGATGCCAGTGAACAGGAAGATCTGCACGATCTCAGTGCCCATTTACAGGGTGGTATTCCTAACCGGGATATCGACGCACTGCAACAGTACTGGCAGGTTTTTCCTGGTCTTCGTGCCACACTGTTTGCCTTTGAACGTAATGGTTATAGCAAAGGTTTAATTGAAGTGAGTCAGGTAAAAAGCACCATTTTAAATCACAACGAGTTTAAAGCTTTTACTAATGAAAGTCTTGTGCCATTTACTGCCTGGTGCAAAAAGGCGGATCTGAAAGCAATTAAGCAGGATGATGTTCCCAAACAGATTATTGATCAGATCAGTGAAGATTTGCTGACAAGCTATGCCAAAACACCCTTGTTAAGTAAATACGACATCTATCAGATTCTAATGGATTACTGGGACGAAATAATGCAGGACGATGTTTATATTCTGACTCAGGATGGCTGGCAGGCAGGTAAAGCTCTGTATGAATTAGTGACTAAAAAAAGCGATAAGCTTAAGGAAACGCCTGATCTGCTCATTAAAAAAACCAAATATAAAGCTGAATTAATTCCACCAGCATTGGTTATTGCTCGTTTCTTTGCCGACGAACAGGCAAAGGTTGACGCCTTGCAAAGTGAACTGGATGCGGCAACGCAGGCACTGGAAAGTTATATTGAAGAAAACAGTGGTGAGGAAGGTCTGCTTAGCGAAGCGATGAACGACAACAACAAAGTTACCAAAGCTTCAGTTACTGCTCGCCTGAAACAAGCTTCTGACACTGATGAAAAAACTGCACTCGAACAGATTAAAAAATTGTTTGCTAATGAGAGCTCTGCCAAAAACACCCTGAAAGGAGTACAGGAAAAACTTGATCTTGCGGTTTTTAAAAAATATCCTGCGCTGATAGAAACAGAGATCAAAACCCTGATCGTGGACGATAAATGGCTGACTACTTTAAAGGCTCAGATTGAAGCAGAAATTGAGCGCGTCACCCAGCAACTAACTAACCGGGTCAAAGAACTGGAAGAACGCTATGCTGAACCATTGCCCGCTATTGCGCAGTCGGTAGATGTGCTGAGCGATAAAGTTGCCGGTCACCTGAAAACCATGGGGGTGACATGGTGAGTAAAGCTTATATGTATATTTTGTCCTGTGCTGATGGCAGTTATTATGTTGGCAGCACAAAAAATATTGAACAGCGCTTTAATCAACATCAGGAAGGGGCAGTTGCCGGATATACTGCAAAGCGTTTGCCTGTGAAACTGGTCTGCGTGGAAGAGTTTGAGCGTATTGATGAAGCTTTTCAGCGTGAAAAACAGGTTCAGAGATGGAGCCGAAAAAAGAAAGAAGCACTCATTGCGACGAACTATGATAAGCTTCCGGAGTTGTCTAAGAATTATAAGGAGTATGGGGTTGCTGGTGATGCTAGCGCCAATGATGATATGGGTGGTTGTAATAAAAGTGATGTTGCAGCTGATACTGGTGATGATGGTAATGTTCCCTTCGACAAACTCAGAACATCGTCCTCTGACAAAACTCAAGACCGACCCTTCGACAGGCTCAGGGTACGGTCTGAGGGCAGGTCCAGGGTACGGTCTGAAGGCAGGTCCGGGATACGGTCTGAGACCAGAGGATGCCCTAACCCTCACCCGTTGGTTGAGCCTGTCGAAACCAACACAGGCACCAAAATCCCAAAAGGCTACAAACAAACAGAAGTAGGAGTGATTCCCGAGGCTTGGGAGGTTAAAAGAATCAAAGAGTTTACGGATTGTACTGCCGGGGGAACACCAAGCACATCAGTTGATTCTTATTGGGGAGGCAGACATCATTGGATGAGTTCTGGCGAGCTACATTTAAAAAAAATTTTTGATGTTGCAGAACGTATTACTGACCAAGGCTTAGCTAACAGTAGTACTAAATATGTTCCAACTGATTCTGTACTAATTGGGCTTGCCGGTCAAGGAAAAACTCGTGGAACAGCCGCTATTACAAAAATTTCTTTATGCACAAATCAATCAATAGCTGCGATATTTCCATCAAGCAGTCATTTTGCGGAGTACCTATATTACAATCTTGACAATCGTTATGAAGAATTAAGA
>JAPORK010000025.1 GCA_026710285.1 Endozoicomonadaceae bacterium
CTTAATAAATTAAGAGCACAGGAACCCAAAGTATTGTGTCGGTGCATGTGTGAGATTGTAGTTACAACTAATGTTGTTCGAAATAAAAACGCTGTATTTATAACACTTATTAGCTAAAAAGAAAAGTGTTTTTTTTTCTAATTGCCGTTAATAAATGAAATGTATCTTATAACCTATTGATTTAACTAGATTAAGGTTTTAGCAAACCAATCGCAATCATTATTGCAATTACAATGCTTCTGGCATAGATGATAATTCCTGAATGCGTATAATCAAGCAAAAAATTTCAACAATCTGAAAAATAAGCTTTGCAATAATTCCTAAATTCAGGCGAATGTATACTGTGTAAAAACATCTGTTCAGACACAGCTTCACTACTTTAGTTATACTTCATTTGTAATATTTTGTAGTGTATATTGATTATTTTCAAATCCAGAAACTTCAGCCAGCTCTTTTATAACAGGATATATACCTGCCGTCTTCTCAATATAAATAATTAAATCAACCACCTGGGCAATTAACTGTTGTGATCGGTGTGGACTAACTTCCATTACTAAATCTTCAAGACGCTGCAATGCACCTGCCGAACTGTTTGCGTGTAGTGTAGCAATACCTCCACCATGCCCTGTGTTCCAGGCCTTTAAAAGGTCAAGTGCTGCACCATCTCTTACTTCTCCAATAATAATTCTGTCTGGTCGCATGCGTAATGTACCGGCAAGGCATTCACGCATGGTCAAATTTTCTGTGGTTACAAGACGAACATAATCTTTTGCATAAACATTAAGCTCGGGTGTATCTTCTATAATGATTATCCGCTCATTAACATTAGAAATTAATTGCAAAAATGTATTTGCCAATGTTGTTTTTCCTGAACCGGTACCTCCACAGATGATAATATTTTTTTTATCTTTAATATTTTGGATTATTTTATCTGCCTGATATTGTGTCATGGACTTTTGTTCTATCCAATCTTCAAGCTTAATAGCAGCTACCACCTGCTTTCTGATACAAAAAGCAGGTTGTGAAGTAACCGGAGGAAGCCACCCCTGAAATCTGGCATTATAATGTTTTAAAGCAGCTGAGATAACAGGATTTTTTTTAGTAATGTGCTTTTTATTTAAGGAAGCAACGACAGAAATAATACGTCGTACTTCTACAGGTGACAAAGTATATGCTTTAATCAGTTTCTTTCCTGCTGTCAAGGTTTCCACCCATAAACTTCCATCCGGATTTACCATGATTTCTTTAACATCATCTTGTTTCAGGTAAGAAACAATTTTGTCGCCAAGACTAATATCCAGAAGCGCAATACGCTGTTGCTCAGAATTCATTTTAATCATCCACAGATATTATTCTACCAATAATCATTTTTCATCCTTGCTGACAGTATTATGAAAGTTTTGCCGTAATCTTGCCGCACGCTCCTTAGAAAAATTTTGCTGTAAAAAACTGGCTTGCTGTTTCAATGCATTATCACGGGCTGCCCCCCCTGCACGATTAACCGGTTGACCTGTCTTGCCCATCACATTAACCTGCGGTGTACTGACAGAAGGTGTCACAACTGTTGCCTCAGATGTTGTGCGACCACTTTGACTGACAACACTGCTCACAGGCATTATGGGGCTGACTGTCGGAGCGGAAGCGCCTGACTGACTACCATATAATTGTAAGCTGGCAGCAGGTGCTGCCGGAGCTATATTATTACCCGCTCCCTGCGTAACCACCGAAAGAGAAGTTTCCGGCGCAAGTGAAGGAATAACAAAAGAACCGGCTTTTTTGCTAATTTCTTTTGGAATAAACCAACAAAGAAATAATCCCAGTGCGGCCATCAAAAAATCAATCACCGCTGTTAAATGTTCATTTTGCGAATCATCATCTGAATCTGCATCTGCATCTGAGCTCATATCAATATAACCATATGAACCTGCATCACCTCCGGGAAGCAACAAGTCAGGTATGGCATTAGCAACATGTTTATATATAAGGTCAAACAACATAAATATCATTATAAATGACAGCAGGCGAAGACCTGCACTTATAAATTTACTGAATGCACTTTGGAAAAAGCCTGCTGTCAGTGATATTTGTCCAAACGGACATATCAATAATGCAATGAGCGCAGATAAATAGAACAGAATAATATTACTTAAAGCCAGCGCTGCTGTTAGTGCTAATGCAAAAAATTGCCCAAAACCTAACCAGGCACTCAAAGAAAGTCCACCCGAATTTTGCTGCATCTGTTCATCATTATTTTCATTTCCGTTTTTTTGTTGCTGATTATTTTGATTAACGGTATCATCATCACTGGAATAATCAGCAAGTGAATCCATACCATTAACTAACCCTTCCGTAAGATAATTAGTAGGATTTTTAAAATTCCATAAATCTGCAAGCTTTGAATCATCGCTAAATGGCACTGAAGTATCTGCACTTGACAGCGTGTGCACACTTATATATTTGATACTATCAAAAACAACCTGTACAACACTATTGAAATGAGAAACAAGAAAGAAAAAAATACTTATTTTAATAACTTTAGTGAGTAATGTATAAATACTTGTTGTTGATGATAAAGCAATCAGTAAGCCGACGATCAGGATTTCTATCACAGCAAGACTGAAAAACAATCCGGTAGCATACTTTGAAAATAATGAAAATAAAGCATCAATATTTTCAATAAAAATATGTTTAAAACTTTCAACAAATTGCGTTAAAAATTGTTCCTGCATAATGCCCGGTTATCTCATACTTTTATCAGATAGCTTAAATTGCATAACATAAATATTCATTCTATTTCTCTACATAAGGCGGCAACACTAAATCTTTAACCACCAGAACATTGAATGTATATCCAGGATGAATCAGGACAGTCGGTCTTCTGGAAAGTGCCCTGTCTGTAACACGACTTCCTATTCGTGCAGCTGCACGACCAATGGATTGTAAACCCGCATTTTTCAGATTATTGCCATTTTGATTTCCACAGTCACCATAAATAGCGTTACCATTTGCATCTTTTCCGATAACACAGGTTGAAGAAGTATATTGACTATTACTTGCTAAAATTGAAGGAATACTGAATATCGAAGATAACAATGTTGCTCCAATAATTGAACCCCAGTGGTTATTCACTTCTTCAGCCATACCTGAAGTACCTTTCGGGCTTGTTCCCGGAAAACGCCCCAAATCAATAGAACTACCATCAGGGCGAATAAGGCGACGAAAATTTACCTGTAGCGAACCCTGACCGTATGACACACCTGAATAATAGGAACCAATCAGACGAGTCCCTTTAGGAATGAGTACATGCGTTCCATGAATTGAATCATAAACATTCTGACGAACAATACCTACCACTGTTCCGGGAACATCTGATACAACTTCTGTCTGTAATACTGCCGGAATACTAGAA
>JAPORK010000447.1 GCA_026710285.1 Endozoicomonadaceae bacterium
CGGAAATCACACGGATCATACAGACCATCTGATCCAGGAGGCGGTTGCTGCCGTTGTCCTCCTGATAGCTTAACACCATTTTCACCTACAGGGGTGTCTATACCTTCTGGTAGTCGCTCTATAAATTCAGCAGCACAAGCAGCAGCAACCGCCTCCTGGATCAGATGGTCTGTATGATCCGTGTGATTTCCGTCATCAGCAACGCCATAAGCAATGTTATTTTTTAAAGAGGTGCTGAATAGATTAACTCTTTGTTCTACCTGAGCTATTTGCTTTCGCAAACACGCTAGGGTATATTCATTGATATTTTTTCCATCCAGCAGTATTTCTCCTTCGTTCACTTCGTAATAACGGGTGAGTAAATTCATTAATGTTGTTTTTCCGCTACCGGAGCGTCCAACCAGGGCAACGGTTTCTCCTGGCTTCACCGTGAAACTGATATTTTGCAACGCCGGTTTATCTGTCTGATCATAAGTAAAAGATAAATTACGAATTTCAAGATGTCCTTTGACCTGGTCAATATTAAAAGTTCCCTGATCATTTTCTGGTACCTGATCTACAAGTTCAAAAATACTCTGAGCGGCAACAATACCTATCTGTATTTCACCATAGACTTCACTGAGCTGACGAACAGGTTTAGGCAACATACCGGCTGCGGTAAGAAAAGCAATGAGTTCGCCCGGACTGGTTGTTATGTTACCACTGGTTTTCATGTAGAGTGCAATGTACATCAGGATTGCCAGTGCCAACATAACCAAAAAACGCAATATCGGCGTACTGACTGCACTTAATTTGCCCATTTTTAAAAGCTGGCGTAAATTGTAGTAACAGGCTGAAAAAAAACGCTTTTTTTCATAATCTTCGCCGTTAAAACTGCGTACAACTCGGTAATTGGTAATCACCTCGGAGGCCACATGTGTTACATCGCCGATTGAGTTTTGTATTTTCTGGCTCATCTTTCTGAATTTTTTACCTGCTAAGTTAACCAGCACACCAATCAGAGGAGCAAAAACAATAAATATTAACGTAAGCTTCCACTGTGTATAAAACAGATAACCCAGCAGGAATAATACCGTTAATCCCTCCCGAATCACTACTTTGAGTGCATCAGTAGCAGCACTTGTCACCTGATTGGTATTGTAAGTGATTTTTGCCACAAGATGACCTGAATTATGGTTATCAAAGTATTTACAATTGAGCTTTAACAGGTGGCTGAATAAATGTTGGCGTAATTTATTAACTACATTTATTGCCACTTTTGCCAGGAAATAACTTCCCATAAATGAACCGATACCAGCAAATAAACCGGTTATCAGCAAAGTGACCGGTACAAAAAAAATCAATTTTTCATGGCTGATTTGTCCAAGTACAGGTATTGTTACTACAGCGGTGGAATTATTTTCCAGTGCTTTTAAGAAGTACTCGACCAGTTTGGCATACATGGGTTGTGAGCAGGCAAATATTGCATAGCCCACAATGCTGATCAAAAACCAGAACCAGAAAGGTTTAACGTAAGTGAGCAACCTCAGATAAATAGCTAAGTTGCCTTTGTGCGCGGCATCAGAGGAATTGCTCATGGTAAATTGTGCCCTACTCGTTTTGTCATAATAAAAACCAATTATGAAATGAAAGATACAAAATAATACCACAAAATATTTGCGGCTTTGGATAAATTCGTTACAATATGTAGTTTTTTGCGTAAATCAATTGCATCACATGGAAACTTTAACTTTACAGCAATATGTTTCACTGACAGAAAAGGCTACCGTCCTTGCGAAAGATTCCTTTGGGGACAAAGTGTTACAATTAAAAAACGGTACCATCATAAAGTTATTTCGTTGTAAACATCTTTTTTCCTCTGCCTTGTTAGTTCCTTATTCAAAAAGATTTATTAAAAATGCTAAACGACTGAATAAACTAGGAATTCCTACTGTTTTTATTATTTCTCTATGGCGTATTCCAGCCATTAAACGGACCGGCGTATACTACCGACCGCTCCAGGGAGAGACAGCAAGAGATTATTTTTCACAGATAAGCGGCGAGCAAAAAAAACACTTCATCTCAAAACTGGCTTGTTTTATTGAAAATTTACACAGCAACGGAATTTATTTCAGATCTTTGCATTGCGGCAATATTATTGAAACAGAAGGAAAAGAACCGGGATTAATTGATATTCATGATATGAAATTTTACCGTAAGTCCCTCTCTGTCAGATTGCGATTAAGGAATCTGCTGCATTTTACCCGCTATAAAGAAGACATGGCGCTACTTTCCACAGAAGACAAAGAACTGTTTATTAAAGTATATTGCCAGCAATGCACTGCGTTTAACTTTCCCACAAAAAAAATATCCAGATTGTTTTTTTAAAAAATTAACTTTAAAAAACAACCTGTTATGATTGGTTTTGCCGAATTTTAACCGCTAGTTACACAAAATGTTCTTGATTTTTTTTCTGTTTTTTGTTGAGGTTGTAACATCATTTTAAATTTAATCTGGTGTGCTTATGAAATCATTCAAAACAGTTATAATTTTTTCTCTTTTATTTTCTGTAGTTGCCAAAGCATTAACGTTAGATTTAGAGTTAAGGGTAGATGATGCAGGATTGAATTCTTTTTCTAATATGACTGGTGTTGAAAAAGATCAACTAAGATTCTCATTGTACTGTCCTTTTCTTCTGGATAATGAAGAGAAAGAGGTCACTTTAACTGAAGCAGCTCCTTGCACAATCCAGCATGATAGCGGAGCTCGTACAGAATGTAAAACTTATCGTACTCAGTGGCGTGTGGACAATATAGATCAGTTTATTGATGATTCCATTGAAATGGCGAAGGTTTCCATTGCTCCGATACCATTGGGGCTGACGGTGCAAAATCTGGAGGGAAGTCTGCGATGTGGCTTGTTTTCGCTAGCATTCATACCAACTACCGGAAAGTTTGAGTGTCATATGGAGAGTCCGATTATATTCCAACATAAGAAGACAAAACAATCTCTTGTAATCACTGGGTCTTTTCCGGAAAACCCCACTGTTGTCAAAAAGAAGACTGAATTAAAAGATGCAATAGTTCATTTTCTTATCGATTGTGCTGGCAATTGAACCTTGTACTTATTCTGTTACAAATCCTGTGTAACTGCCCATACTCTTATACATAAAATATTTGGTCAGGTATGAAAAAAACCTGGAAACTTCTTTGTGGGTTCCTGCTTCCGCAGGAATGACGTTCGCCCGGCGACACGGGCAAACCCGTTGGACTGAAAGAGGTCCAAACCACCCCGACTGAGAGCTGTCTCTTAGTCACATTTTTTAAGTTCTGATTTTCATTCATAGTTTTATTTTCTGCTGAATATATAGACCTTTACTGAACGCACCGTGGGCTGAGCCTGTCGAAGCCCGGCTGCTTTTGAC
>JAPORK010000441.1 GCA_026710285.1 Endozoicomonadaceae bacterium
ATAAGCCATTCAGCAACTACGGTACAATTGCTGCTTAAAACTGTCCGAAGTATTGTTTATCAGAGTTCCCGAAAATTTTTAACAAAAAAATACCCACCGGTAAAAAACTGATCTAATCCAAGCCACTCAAAAGAGTCCACAGTAAACTTGATGCTTTTGTCTTTATATAGCAAATAAGTTCCCCAGATCGACCTTCCATCTTCTCTGTCATCCTCCCGGGTTATGTAGCCGACAAATCTGCTATTGTCAGATTTTTTTGGTGTCATAGCAATCCCCTTCATCCCGGGAGTCATTCTTTCTTCAAGATCATAGCCGAAATCACTATCCTCTATATATTCAAAATTACTCACAAATGAGCTTAATATTTTGTTAAAAGTCTCCGTATAGCGGGTTTTTGCTTCTAAACTCCTATCTGCATCAGCCACTATTAACTCAACCAGATCATTCATACTTATTTTTTTTGTTGTTTCTCTTGCTATACCAAGCAACCCTACCAGATCGTTTTTAAGGTATTCGGGCATTTGTTGTGAATATTTGCTTTGAGATTGCCATATTGCATTGAGCTGTTCATCAGTTTCTACTGATACCACATCTTCTGACAAATCATCACTTGCAACATCTTTTAACACACTATATTGCATATTGTCGATATTCTGAATATCTGATTGCTTAATCAAACTCACAGTCTCACCTTCTTCATCAGATATTGATGCGAGCTCATCAGACAGAATAGAGCCGGATGCTTCAGTAACCGTGCATGCATTTACAGCTGCTCTGAATATACCAACACCTGCAGCAGCAAGCGTAACAGCCGCTACCGCTGTACCCACAATAGTACTTGTAATGTTTAACCCTTTATTGTTAGGTATAACAGCGGATAAAAAAGAAAAAAATCCAGAGATAAAAGCAGGGATGGACATCATTGTAGCCAGCTTAGCTGAAGCACCAAAGTACTTACTGATACCAATAGCAGAAAAAACCATTAGCCCTGTCATCACAATAATGCCTGCCGCAGTAGCCCATTTATTATGTGCAGCCTTTAAACCCAGAGTATTCACATAGCTAAGACCGTTCAAAAATTTTTTTAGCGATACTGGTTTATTACCAGAAGGGTCTGTATTCATAACCGGGTTATTACTTCCAAAAGCATAACCATCGCCACAAGGATCTGCACTAACGAAATAACGTTGCTGCGGATTATAAACTCTGTGACCTGCGCCTAAAAAATACCAGCCTGTCTCAGGATCAGTACGTTCTCCGTTAAAACCCTGTAAAGATTGTTCATATGCCGGTAAGTCAGCTACAGGTTTACTGTGCCATACCATACCGTAAGGGCTGTAAATATCACGCTGATGTAAAATATAATGCCCGTTGATTTTAGTTAATACACCGGTTACATCACCTTTATAATTTTTTTCATAATACCGATACACGCTGCCATTAAGCGTATTAGCACTTCCCATATAACCGATGATTTTTTTTTCATTATGTAAATTATTAACTATTTCGCCAAAAAGACTTTTACCGGTATAAAGCAGATAGTGAGTATCACCTGCTGATGTGATTTCCCTGGCTTCTCTGCCACTGCCATCATAAGCATAGCTGCTTTGTTTTCCCTGCGTAGAGATCACTTTAGTTACCTGATTAAAAGAGTTATAAGTCAGATGATTTCCAGATCCATCGACGATCATATTACCACTATCGTCATAAGAAAAGTTATACAACTTTAGTTGATTATTATTCCATTGCGTATTAATTTGCTGCAAACGTTGTAGTGATTTCAGGTTATCATAATGATAAGCTGTTACTTTACTCAAAGTGTGGTTCAGTACAGCATCTTTAAGTGTTTCTTTAACGCTAATTATTCGGTTCAAAGCATTAAAATAATATTTTTGTCGTGTAATTACTGGAGCCTGATCAAGACTAGATTGCTCAAACGCTGTATCTCTCGGACATAATGGTAAACCGGCAGATCCAGAACATGTCATTGTCGTTAGATTGTCGAGGTTATCATATTGGTAATGCAGGACAGCCTGCTGATTGATTCCGGCATTTTGTCTTAGCGTTGAAATATTATCTGTATTATCATATTGATACTGCCATTGTGATAATAATTTCCCTGCCAGTGTATCCGTCATTTCATCCTGCTGACCATAGCCATTATAGTGAAGAGTACGTTGCATTCCACTGCCATATTTGATCGCCATTATACGAGAAAGACCATCATAACTTAAAGCAGATAACAGGTGTGAATCTTTATGTTTTGGCTGATAATAAGTGGTATTGATTCTGCCAAACCGGTCATATTGCGTCTGTATGCTATTACCGGCAATGTCGGTCACATTAACGGTCTGTCGGTTGTTATTATATTGCCAGTGTAAATAATAATTGGGATAATTGTTTTTACTAAAATGAATTAACTCCTGCATTCTTTCATCATCACTATAGTTATAGTGTGTTGTACCGGTAATATCTTTCTTGTTAATGGGCTGCCTTGTAACTAAATCATATTGAACCTGTGATATTTCTTTTCCATTAACAAATTCACTCACAGGTAAATTTACACTATTATACTTCCAGGCAATAATATCATGGTGCGGTGTTATTATGGTACTGATCTTACCTGTTGATGTGTAAGTATAAAATATACGTTTTCCATTTTCTCCTGCTTTCCATACCGGTTCACCAGCGGCATTGTATTGGGCTGAAAACATCAGATATCGCTGGTTACTCTTTGCTGGTAATAACCATGTTGCAATAACCTTACCAATAAGATTATACACATAGTGTGTTGTATTTTTAGCAGGATCAATAAAATCTGTCACTCTCCCTTCACGGTCATAATATTTACGAATACGATTACCATTTGGTGCAATAACCTGAACAGCACGTCCAAAGCTGTCATACATTATTCTTGTTACTCTTGCGGAAGACAACTTTTCTCCTTCTGTACATATTTGTTTTATAGGCAGTGATGAAACTGTTGAAGCAGGTAGTGTGATCTGTGTTTTCGGGCTATCAAGTATGTTGGTACGGGTAACAGAAACCACAGATCGATGACCTTGTGAGTCTTCACTGTAATTAACGCTACACCGATCCGGATCATCATACTTTCTGACTATTATCTGTCCATCAGGTAAATGAGTATGAATAATTCTGCCCATGTCATCATAACTGAACTTTGTCGTAAGCATATCCATTTTTACCGACTGATCAAAAGTGTAGCGGCTTTTAGTGATAATACGCCCATAACGATCATAAGTTACACGCTGTTCGGGTAAGAATATGCCAGTTTTTGCTTTTCCTGTAACCGATATGGCAGTAATAAAATTACTGAGCTTGTTGCCTGCGCCATCAAAAATAATTTTTTGCTGCAAATGATTAGCTGTGGTTATTAAT
>JAPORK010000534.1 GCA_026710285.1 Endozoicomonadaceae bacterium
AGGCCACGTCATTAGTGTCTACAAACTCCACAACCATTTCAACAAAATTTTGCCAGCCCGAGGGGATGTCAGCTGTCATTCGTTTTGCAGCAAACCGGAACAGCAGGATAAATACCAGTCCTGCTAAAATTGACCAGGTGAGTGAATCAAGATGGATTGCCCAAAATCCCATTGCCTTAGCTTCTGCTATATTGTGTGCAATTGTATACAACGGTTTTGTGAGTACAGTTCCATCCGCCCTCTGATAACCTGCTGGTAAACAACCATAGGTTAAATGGCTGAGATGGTGAAGAATATAACTTGTTGCATTATCATATGCCATTTGGGTATTTTGCCTCTGTTTACTTTGATACCAAAATCATGTTGATAATTATCTTATTTAATTCAGCCTGTTCCGTTGTGTGTACGTAAGCGTTTTACAACTTCTGGCATCAGATAAGTGGCTTGTATTGGTCATTGATTTTAGATGAGAAGACTTGCGTAACAATAAAGGAGCAAACCAAAAAAGTAACTGTCCTGTTGCAAATGAAAGCATAAACGCAGCTGCATTTAACGAGCGGACACAACTGAAAGCCGCCGCAAAACCTGAAAACGTTAACAACATCTTAATAGCCTCTCCCGTATAAAAATCTTTCAATATCTCTTTTGAAAATTTGGCACCACGGTGACGAAACAGCTTCTTTGCAAAATAGAGCTGTGGCAATATAACCAGCGCAGCGCCGAGTAGCACAGAATAAGCAGCGGCGATACCAAAAAATATCAAAGCCACAACTGCAATAATTCCCAATACTACCCCTTCAAAAATAAATAAGTAATGTGTAGAAGGTCTGTTCACCTGTTTCAATCCATTTTGTAGCTTGTTTTTCCATTATACTGTCTGATCTGTTTTAGCTAAAGTTTTTTGTACGCTGCAAAGAAAAATAGTTACTACTTTTAAACAATAATTCCAGTGTAAAACTTTAATCAACTTCTCTTACTATTGTTTTACAGAGATAAAAAATTTGACAGACTTCACCGTTATACTACTTTGTGTGAAGTCCCACAGGAGTTAATAAAAGTTAAAATAGCAAAAATAAAAAAAGCGACTAATCAGAAGAGTAATTATAAAAAAACAGCTTATTTTAAATAAAATTATAATAAGTAAAACTGCGGGTAATATACATTATGGTACATTTTGTACAGCCAAATAAATTAATATAATCAAGCGTTAGGGTAGTTATTAATGAAATTAAAAACAGGCAAACAAATTTTTTACTCAATCTTTGTTTTATTGTTGTCTTCTGTGCAGGCAGCTGCCATGTTCAGCAATAATATGCAACCGGTAGAAATTCAGAACAATACGGGGCAATTCACTGAAATAACCAACCAACCGGTGGCTGTTACAGGCTTCAATTCGGAGCTGGCAAATCATGAATTAAGAGTAAGTGCCGGTCAAAAAAAACAGAGCGCACTGATGGAGGTAATCAAAAAGCTTGACTGGGCTGACTTTGAATGGTCCCGACTCAAAGACTACTTACTACATCATATGTTTGAGCTTCCAACAGGATCGTCAGTATCTCTTGAATCTCAGCGGTACAAAGTTACTTTTCTTGAAATGACACAGGGAAACGATGGAGAGGAAATTATTAATAACATTGTGGCACAAATTGTCCGTCACTGTTCACTGCAAAGCCATGAGGCTTTCTTTCTGGTATTTAATGCAATACTCAATCATGTGGACCAAAGAAACAGACGCGTACATCCAAATGGCAACATAGCTCAGCAGCTTGAGGCGGCAAACCGGAATTATACAGGTGCTTATTATCAACCTCCAAAATTCAGTACAGTGGAAAATAATCTTGAAATGCGGCATATCACAAAGTGTTTGGAAGAGCTGCAGTTAATGCAAGACTTATCAATTTTAAATATCACATTAGTTAATAAGGCTAATGTTTTAGTGCAGCTCTTCCAACATTATTCGGGTATTAAAGCACCTGTACAGCTTCTCTCAGCACAAAATGTCTCAGTTGCAACTTTTATCAATGCATATCCTGCTAGCTTTCAACGGAGCAGGGTTTTTATGTGGCTGATCGGACACAGGTTCGACTTTGAGCTAAAGCAAGGTGGTGGTTTTTATCAGGGAGAAGTGGAGCTTCGTCAGACAGTAAAGCAAAAAATGCTTGAGTTACATAATGACACAGAATATCTGCAACTTCTGCTGGCTATTATGGCTGTGGATTGCTTTGGATTTAATTACCTGACTGATAGCAAAGCTACCGTTGCTGCAAAAGTAATAATACCTGTTGTTGATACAATGAGAGAAGATCTGTTTGCTGGTTACACATTAAAACCAGGCTCTACACCAACCTCAATACAATTAATGGAGTTAAGAGATGTAAATGGTGTTTTTGATCGGGTTGAAGAGATTGCTCGTATAGCAGGAGTGGGAGAAAGTGAATTATACGCAATAAGTAGAGATTACAGTCACAGCACCAATGAACAAAATTTCAAGATGCTCAGAAGGATTGTTTCCAAGTATGGCTCAAGAAGTATTTTCCAGATTAAAACAGCCTTTGAAAAACTCAAACTGCGTGACGGACTGTTAAAATTAAGAGCATGGTTTTATGAGTATACAGGTTAATTATAATGCAGGTAATCTGCTCTTTACTGCCTAGTAAGCTGTAGTAAGCCTGCGACAAATTTAAAGTTTGCTGATTTGCAGTGAACATACCGGATGGGATACAGCTTCTCAAAAGTGAGCATTGTCTGCTTTGGTAAGATGAGTACAACACCTCTTATCAAATCATACAATGTTCATGCTTATCAAACATGCTGTAAAACCTCAGTCTTCACTAACAAAAGGCTAAATGTGTGTTCATGCATAACACTCATAAAAGCAGCTTATTGTAAATAAAATCACAATCAGCAAAACAACAGATAACACACAACATAATGTATCTTTTACAGCCAAATAAACTAATATAATCAGTGGTTAGGGTAGTTATTAATGAAATTTAAAACAGGCAAACAATTTTTTTGTTTAATCTTTATTCTGATGTTGTATCATCTGCAGGCAGCTGCAATGTTTAGCCCCGGCCGGGAAGCGGTAAGGATTCAGAGCGCTACAGGTCAGTTCACTGCAATAAGCAAAAGACCAGTCGCCGTGACAAGCATAGATCAGGATCATATAAATCAGGCATTAAGAGAAAGAGCTGGAAAATTAAAACAGGAACATCTGATGCAGGTTATCGGAAATCTTGACTGGACTGGTTTTGAATGGTTCTGGCTCAAAGATTACTTATTACATTATATTTTTCCACCTCAGGATGAGTGTTTAACACCTGTTCAGGAGGATGAGTGTAACACGGTGCCTTTGCACTCTCAGTGGTA
>JAPORK010000110.1 GCA_026710285.1 Endozoicomonadaceae bacterium
AAGCAGCATTAAAAATACACGAGATAATAATTAAAAAATTTATCACTTCATTTAATCAACCACCCGATAAATTAATTCTTGATTTTGATGCAACGGATGATCGTGTTCATGGTCACCAGGAAGGACGTGCTTTTCATGGTTATTATGATCATCACTGTTTCCTTCCGCTCTATGTTTTTTGTGGAGAAAAATTTCTTGTTTCGTATCTGCGTCCCGGTGATATTGATGGTTTCAAACATGCATGGGCAATTTTGAGTTTATTATTAAAACGATTGCGAAAACAGTGGTCGAAAGTGAAAATTTTTGTTCGTGGAGGTAGTGGATTTTGCCGTAAAGTGTAGGTATTCCTCAAAACAAACGACTGAACAAAATGATTCAGTCAAACATTAATGAAGCCAAAGAAGAATATGAAAAAACTCAGCAAAAAATTCGGAAGTTTAAAAATTTGCAATATGCTGCAGGCAGCTGGAATTGTAAGCGTCGAATAATTGTAAAAATAGAACATTTTGAAAATCACATCAAAAAAACAATAAGTGTCTTCTACGTGCATAAGTTTGCTCTATTTTTCAAAGTATGAAATATTCGGGTTAATACGTGTACTTTCCATATCAAAACCACGAAACTTTAAATTCTGAAACAGAATTTCTATTTCCTCACCTTTCTTTGTAGACAGAAATAGCGCAATAATGATTGGTTAGGCTGGTCACTACCATTAATTCTCCACTGGTAAGCCTGGAACCAGTAAGGTAGACTTTGTGCCCATAAAATACTCTTTTCTCTGGTAACGCACGTATAACAGCCAGCTTACTTTTACTTCCATTCCCTTTTTATTCGCTGTATTAGCGTTATCAATAATGCGCATATAAAAAGGAATATTATGTTCAGTCAGCCAATGAAACCAATGTTTTCCAATAAACTCTCTGTCACCAATAACACCTTTAATTCGTTCTTTCGGTATGAACTCAAACAAGCGCTTCAGCAAGTCTACACGCTATTTGTAGTTAGAATTTCCCTTTTTTGACAACAACACCCAAAATAAAGGTATTTTCAAAATATTGACAAATGTACTAACGTTGACGTATTTTTATCTTCCTTTTTTAAAAAAGATAACATTTTTTTTAAAGTAATATCAATAAGTTAAGATTTTTTTTATGATCGAATTATTATTTTGTGTGATGTACAGAGGTCAAGTAGTTGTATTGTTCATGCAGTTTATTATACAATAGATAAACTTGATAAAAAACCACTTTTGCATAACATCAGTATTGGCAGATATAAGCGCTATACATTGCGCAAATGAACATATTTGAGAATTTCTGGTCTTCAAGTAAAAAACACATCAACAATCATATCGTTATGGTTACTAATAAATTTGTATATTATTATTTTTGAGGTATATTTAATGGAGTACAACATCTTAACTGCATCAACATCAACAATAGATAGACCAATAACTTCTTCGGCTACATCATCATCGAATGATGTTAGTCCATGTATATTGCAATACGCTAAAAATATTAAATCCATGATAAAATCAAATAAATTTATACAAATAGTTAAAACAATACTAAAAATAATAACGGATGGATTTCAAAAGTTTTTTGGCTTAAAGACTAATCGTGGCAGCACATCTGAAACATCAGGCAATAAAAACAATATAAAATTCAATATAGAATCCAATGCAAAAAACAACAATGCAGCAAGAAAAATACAAAGAGCCTACAGAAAATTTCTGGCGAGGAAGAACTCAAAACCGGTAAATGAGTTCGGTGCAAAAGTAATGATTAATGAGAAGGTGAAAGTAATAATTGATCGGAAGCCGGAGGATATTAAAAGAACTTTTTATTTTCCTCAGTCCAATCAGCCCAATGTAAAGGGTTATTTTAGAAATCCTGACGGGGAAGTAGAAAATCAATATGAAGATAAAGGTAGTTTTAAATCTGTCACCCACAGAGATGATAGATTTGTTCAGTTACACGATAATCAATTCGATTCAAGTTATGATGCTGTTGCTGATGTTAAAAAAGTAAATGAATTAGCTGCTGAGCTTTCAAAATTTTCCTCCATATGCCGGTTTTTTTATGCTGACAATGATACATTACTGGCAGAAAATGGCGGTAAAGATCTGGTAAGTCGTTTGGGTATCGAAAAAACAGGAACATTGGTCAAGACAGTATGTTCATTGAATGTATTTAAAGCAGCTTGTGAAGAGTTAGAAAAAATGCATAACCAAGATATATTCCTGCGAGATATCAAGCTTGAAAATATGGTTGTAAAAGAAGATGAAAATATCGCCCGACATATTGATCATGATTTGATTGTTACACCCAACTATGGCGACTATAGGAGACCTGAAGGCACATCTATTATGCTAATCGCTGAGCTGTGTTTGATACGAACAAACCCTAATGTAGATGAGCGTACAGTAAAAAAATCCTTAGCGGCATGCGATAATATTGCAATGGCTCTATCCATAATGTCCGCCGTGGACTGTGCAGTACGAATAGATATTAACAGTGCATTTGGAAATTCTGGTGGAACATGTTTGAACCTTTATGGATTTGAGTCAGCTGCTTGCTGTAAGTTTATAAAGACCCACGTTAAACCTAAATATCAGAAAGCTTTCAGGATGTGGCTGAAGCGTCCTGCTAAAAACCCGTTACCAGGTCCATTACACAGAATGTTTAAATGGTCGAATGAACCTCCAAGGATTTACACCATTCGACCCAATTTCGGAGCTTCTAGGAATGCCACAAAATAATTTAGACAAATTCAGGAGTGGTTGTGGTTTTGTATGGCAGTGAAATTAAAGCAACAAGAACCATTGCCATTTTATGGATAGATTAGGATTGTACAAATTATTTCGTGTGTGTTCCTAAAGCATATAGAGCGTAGCGTCATAATTATTGATTTTTTAGATGATTGCGGTATTATACCTATGCTGTGTAACTACAATTTTCATTAAGAGAAGACTTATGAAAACAAAAAATATAAAAATATTTTTTATGATATGCTTTTTATCATTTACACAAAGTATTTTTGCTTCTGGTGCTGGAAAAGAAGAAAAAAAAGATCTAACTAAATTAGATAAAGAGGCTAAAAGCCAGGAGCGCAAAGAGATTAGGAATATTGTTGAGAGGGATAGAGCAAAAAGAGAAAAAATTAGAAAATCAATACCAGAAAAGTTTAAGTAGTATTTTTATCAAACTATGCCCTTCTCCTGTGGTAGAGTGGCTGTATATGCACATTGCATAGGACTTACGCATTGACAAATGATATGATTGTGGTAGTTGCCAGGAACAAGTGATACTTTTTAGAATGATAAGAAAGATAACCCGTCCGACTACC
>JAPORK010000360.1 GCA_026710285.1 Endozoicomonadaceae bacterium
CCCAAAGTATTACACACTATTGGCGGGCGCCCTATGCTGGAATATGTAATTAGAGCTGCACTTGAAGCAATAACGGCACAATCAGAGCTGACAACCGTTTCATCTTCGGTCAATGTTGTTACAGGATATGGTGCAGAACAGGTGCAAAAAGCGTTTAACCACTATGATGTTAACTGGGTTATCCAGAATGAATTACTGGGTACAGGGCATGCTGTTAAACAAGCACTGCCTCTGTGTGCTGATGCTGATGTTATTTTAGTACTCTATGGTGATGTGCCGCTCATTAACTCACAGACACTTCAACGTCTGATGAAAATCTCTGCTGGTGAACATCTGGCATTATTAACCACTGAGCTGGATAATGCAACCGGCTATGGTCGTATTATTCGCAATAAAAATAATGAAATTACTGCCATTACCGAAGAAAGAGATGCTACTGAGGCACAAAGACAGATTGGCGAAATTAATACAGGTTTGATGGCAATTCCGGGGAAATACAGCCAGAAATGGATCAATACTCTTAATAATGAAAACCAGCAACAAGAGTACTATCTTACCGATATTGTTGTTCAGGCAGTTGCAGATAATATTCAAGTTGTCTCCATTCACCCTGAAAACCAAACAGAAGTACAGGGTGTAAATAGCCGTCAACAGCAAGCAAAACTGGAACGTGAATTTCAACGTATGCAGGCTGAACATTTAATGCAACGTGGTGTCACATTGTTAGACTATAAACGTATAGATATTCGAGGTAATCTTGTTACAGGGCGGGATATAACTATTGATATTAACTGTATTTTTTCGGGTGATGTTATTTTGGGTAATAACGTATCTGTAGGTGCAGGATCTGTTATCTGTAATACACATATTGATGATGGTACTATCATTGAACCTTATTCTGTTATTACGGACAGCAAAATAGGTAAAAATTGTCGTATCGGTCCTTTTGCACGGATTCGCCCGGGTACTGAGGCTGCAAATTTTGTTAAAATTGGTAATTTTGTAGAGACAAAAAAGGCTAATATCGGCGAAAAAACAAAAATTGGTCACTTAAGTTATGTGGGTGATGCCAATATTGGTACAGAGGTTAACATCGGTGCAGGTACCATTACCTGTAATTACGATGGTGCTAATAAGCATGAAACGACCATTGAAGATCATGTTTTTATAGGATCTAATACTGCGCTTATTGCACCTGTAAAAGTAGGGGCGTATGCCAGTACAGGTGCCGGATCAGCCATTACAGACAACGTTGAAAATAAACAGCTAGCAGTTGCCCGTTCCCGTCAGCAAAATATTACTGGTTGGTCCAGACCAGAAAAAAAAGAGTAATACTCATTTTGAGTATCACCATGGGTTCTATTGAATAAACGGATTGAGAATATTATTTATGTGTGGCATCGTTGCGGCAGTAGCACAAAGAAATGTCGTTCCTATTTTACTTGAAGGGTTAAAACGGCTTGAATACCGGGGTTATGACTCTGCCGGACTTGCTGTGAGTACTGATGATAAAGAGATAAAATCTGTTCGTAAGGCAGGTAAAGTAAATCATCTGACTGAGCAGGTAAAAGAAGATAATCTGATCGGTACAACCGGTATTGCACATACCCGCTGGGCAACCCATGGTCAACCAACAGCAGAGAACGCCCATCCTCATTGTTCAGGGGGTACGATAATGGTTGTCCATAATGGTATTATTGAAAATCACGAAGTATTACGCCAAAAACTTATTAATGCAGGATATACGTTCTCCTCACAAACAGATACTGAAGTCATTGCTCATTTAATTGCTTATTACCAGAAAGAAAATCATCCACTCTCTGAGGTGGTAAAACAGGCTGTTACCTGCCTTGAAGGAGCTTACAGTATTGCAGTAATGGACCGGCTTTCACCAGGAAAAATAATCGCTGCCCGCTCAGGCAGTCCCCTGGTATTGGGTGTGGGTATTGAAGAATATTTTATTGCTTCTGATCCGTTAGCGCTGCTTCCGGTTACACACCAGTTCCAGTTTTTAGAAGAAGGTGATCTGGTCGAGATTACAACCAGTCAGGCAACCATTTATGATCAGCAGGGTAAACAAGTTCAGCGCCCAGTTGCAACCGACCACTTTGAGTTCGACTCAGCAGAAAAAGGCAACTTTAAACATTATATGTTAAAAGAGATTCATGAGCAGCCTGAAGCTATTAATAACACCCTGGAAGGTCGAATCACTGAAAACCGTATTTTGCCACAGAGTTTTGGTTGTGATGCTGAAAAATTGTTAAAAGAGATCGATACTGTACAGATTGTAGCTTGCGGAACCAGTTATCATTCAGCCATGATAGCGCGTTACTGGTTTGAAACTTTTGGTATTGCCTGTCAGGTAGAAATTGCTTCTGAGTTTCGTTATCGCAACATCGTCGTACCAAAGCGATGTCTTTTTGTTACCTTATCTCAGTCGGGTGAAACAGCCGATACACTTTCAGCACTACGTCTGGCAAAAAAACTCGGATATGCATCAACATTAACCATTTGTAATGTCCACGGTTCTTCCCTGGTGCGTGAATCTGCAATGGTTTGCATGACACGTGCAGGTGCAGAAATTGGTGTTGCTTCTACGAAAGCATTTACTACACAGTTAACAGCTTTGCTGATGCTTGCAACGGTCACAGGTCGTCTTAATGGTACAGTGGATGCCAAACAGGAAAGTACCATTGCACAAGCACTACACAAATTACCGGGTCTGGTTAAATCAGCACTCACATTGAAAAATAGTATCCAGCATCTTGCTGCTGACTTTTCTCATAAACAGCATGCTCTGTTTTTAGGACGTGGCACTATGTATCCTCTTGCACTCGAGGGCGCATTAAAGCTGAAAGAAATCTCTTATATTCATGCAGAAGCTTATGCCGCAGGAGAGCTAAAACATGGTCCGCTTGCTTTAATTGATGTGGATATGCCAGTCATTGTCATTGCACCAAAAAATGCACTGCTGGAAAAATTAAAATCAAACATAGAAGAAGTGAGTGCACGTGGAGGACAGCTTTATGTTTTTGCTGATCGAAGTGCAAATTTAACTGAAACTAACTGTATGAAAGTTATTCATATGGATACAGTACCTGATATTATCACTCCGATGATCTGTTCAGTTCCTCTGCAGCTACTTGCTTATGAAGTCGCTGTTATTAAAGGTACAGACATTGATCAGCCCAGAAATTTAGCAAAATCAGTTACAGTAGAGTAAATTTTTTCTCCGGACACTTACACTTTTGGTAGTATTCATTTTATTGTGTCTGTTGTGAATAGAAAATATTGTTAGGGC
>JAPORK010000064.1 GCA_026710285.1 Endozoicomonadaceae bacterium
AGATGTATTGTTGCACTTGATTGTATCCTAACTATATTTTTTAAACGGTCCATTCATTACCAAAAAAGGTAAATAGTGTATTATCATGTGTTCATTTTTATAGCATTAAAATCATTGATTTCAAGTTTAATGGATACAATTAATTTTAAATATGAATTTTATTGATCAATTTTATTTTTTTATAACTAAGAATGATATAAAAATTGCCAGGCAGACATAAAAAATAATCACGCTGTATAACACATCGCTGTGTATACGGAAAAACTACACATGAATTGTCTTTTTAATAAGAGGCATAACATAAAAAATAATTTCAAGTTTTTTATATTACAACAAAGATAATTTTTGTGATAATCAGATAATATATATTTTATTGTATCTGCTGAAAAGCTGAAGTTTTAGGTAACATCCACTGTTCTGTTCAGTAGAAAATACTTTTTATAAAAATAGCTTGCATTGCAAACATGGTCAGGTTGAAAAGCCAGTCCTATAAAAAAAATTTCTTTTCCAAAAAATATGTGCAAGCCGTTCAGGCAGCTTTATTTTATTAATCAGTTGTGTTGTTTATACATTTTTTTAAAGCAAATATCTAAACAATTAATTTAGCTAAATCGATAGTAACGATATTAACCTTCATAGTGAGCACTTCTCACCAAATAAAATATATTCATTCAACTTCAGGTCGCAGGATCTGATTTTTATATAAATCTTAATAACTAAGACTTTTTTAAAAATCAGATCCTGCGTCATGAAGGTTAATGAGAATAAGTATACTCATTTAGCTTAATCGTAACACCAGTAGTGCGGAGTGTTTATTTTGTCATAGGATTCACTACACATCAATTATTTACGAAACTCAAGTATAACAGATTCTGAGCTCGGTTCATGTTTAGTAGTGAAGTCACTGGTAATCTGGAGTTTAACTTCCTGGGAAGAAATCACACGTACATCATTAAATAGTTTTTTCCCTTCTGTCGTGTAAAACTCAAACGATTCAGAACCCGTTCTCATATTACCCTGCATAATATAAAACTTTCCACCCGGTCTCAATAATCTATATGCTGTTTCAAAAAAGTTCATAGGCATGTATTCCTGAAGAATTTCATCATAAACATTTTCACCTGTTTCTGCTGTAACTGCTTCAGGATCTGTAAGGTCTACAGTATAATCAGCCCCTTTACTCATATCCGTATCAAATGTATCAATCCATGGCTCCGGATGAGCACACCTGCCATCACCAAAACCAGCATATTCATTACCACAACAAAAGACAGCTCGCTTTACACCATCGGGTGACTCTTCTATTCCACTATCGTCACTGGCTATTTCTGTATTGGTTATTTCTGCACTGTCTGACACTGCCAGTTCTTCAGAGGTCTCTGCTATTTGACTGCTTTCAGCAAGAACACTACAAGAAGATTCTGCATCAACTGCGGCTTCTTCGCTCAATACTGCGGCTTCTTCACCTAATCCGGTTAGTGTTTTTAATATTGTCGCTATACTTGTAGCAGCAGCTTCAGCCAGACCTACACCCATGATAATACCCGCTACAAACAAAGCACCTGAATAAACCATTCCTGTAGCCATTGAAGCCATTTGCAAACCTTTATTAGCTGGCTTAATGGCTGATGCAAAAGCTAATGTGGCAGGGGCTGCAAAAGCCAGCCCAATTGCCAATGTTGGACCAAAACCTAAACCCATAGCACCCCAGATCCATGCTCTTCCAATTCCCTGAAGAAATTTATTATGAACTTTGTTCATACCCAAACTAAAAACATTGTTAGCCAGTTTGAACATTTTGCCTAACCATTTTGGCATATTGCCGCTGGGATCACTATTCATTACCGGATTATTACTACCGAATGCATATCCGTCACCTGCCGGGTCTTCACTGACAAAATAACGTTGATCCGGATTATAGGTACGATGACCTGCTCCCAAAAATTGCCATCCTGTTGCAGGATCTGTTATTTCACCATCAAATCCTTTCAGAATTTGTTGAAAGAGTGAAATTTTTTTATTGTTCTTATCATAAGACCATACCATACCATATGGACTATAAGTTTTATGTTGTTGTACGGTCCATTGTCCTGATGTTTTGTCTTTTTTTAATACACTAATAACATCTCCTTTATAATTACTTTCATACCAGTCAGTAATTGTATTATCAGTTGTTTCAGTTTCTGCTGCCGGATAGCCAATATTATGTACATCATTATCTGTATCTGTTACTATTTCTCTGCTGAGTGATTTTCCCTGATAAACCATCCGTAAAGTGCCCCTTGCGGTCACTACTTTTACTGCTTTTCCCTGACCGTCATAATCATAACTGCTCACTATACCTGTCGTATTAACTACTTGTTTTATTTGGTTAAAAGGGTTATAACTGATTTTATTACCTTCACCATCAATGATCATATTTCCTATTGCATCATACATAAAACGATGAGTATCAGGTTGTTGATTATTCCATTGTGTACTGACAGACGTGAGCCGTAATGGTGTTTTAATATCTGAATAATCATAAGTCATCGTTTTACTAAGAGAATGTCTTTGGGAAGATGAGGCATCAATCAGTTTTTCTGTAACGATTTTGATACGATTTAGTGGTGTAAAATTATAATTCTGTTGTATAATAACCGGAGCTGCGGTCAGATGATCACTACTAAATGTTGTATCATGTGGGCAAAGTATATTATCTCCCTGACAATTCATTGTGGTCAGATTGTCCAGACGATCATAGCTATAGTTTATTATTGCATGGTGATTTTCATCATCACTGCGTTGTAAACAAGTAATATTTCCATCAGCATCATAAGAAAAAGAGACTGTGTAAAGTGACTTTTTATTAATATTATCTCTTATTGCGTGTACCTGACCCCATGGATCATAAGAGAGTGTACGCACCATACCACTGCCATATATTTTTTTAATAATACGGGAAAGATGATTATACTCTGAATGCTCAATCAGTATTGAATTGCCTTTATTTGCCTGATATTTTTTACCTGAGGGTCTTCCCAGCGCATCAAAAATATACGTAATCTTATCTTTATAACGGTTAGTACGACTGACAAGACGATGATAACTATCGTAAGCCGGAGTATAAAAAGTATTTGGATAACCATTAATACCTTTATGTATTACGGTTTTCAAGAGACCATCATCCCGATAGTGATAAGTAGTCACTCCGGTATTATCAGTTACGGTTAGTGGTTTATGATTAACATGATCATAATTTACCTGTAAAAACAGCTGACCATCCAGTTCATCTTTTACAGGTAGCCCAATTATGTT
>JAPORK010000033.1 GCA_026710285.1 Endozoicomonadaceae bacterium
CCAGTTCAGGAAAATTCAGAATATCAGCTAAATAATCAGCAAAAAGAATTGACGAATGATTTTTAGTCAGGTAGTATTTACACCATTCTTTTTGCGGGTATAGCTGCAATATAATATTTTTAGCCTGGGTGGTGAAATTGGTAGACACGCTAGCTTCAGGTGCTAGTGGCCTCACGGCCGTGGAGGTTCAAGTCCTCTCCCAGGCACCACTTTATGTTTATCTGCTAACAGCCGGTTGTGCAAATTTTTAAAGTAACCAACAAATTACCTGACAATGCTGAATTATCCGTGTATTGATAATTGTTGCAATTTTTCAACAACTGCTTAAAAGCCTGCACCGGCATAAGAAGTATTGATCACAGAATTGCTTCTGTGCAACATTGAACTTTTAAAAATAAATTGTGCCTTTTCTTTAACAGCAATAATGAAAAAAACACTGCCTGCCGGAAATTTACTCTGTGATGTTTTTAGCAAAAACTTAGCATGATTTGGATAATGTAAAGGCGCCCATGGCATTATAAACTGTAATGTTTCACAGGTAAGCCCTAACGTGTTAAGCCATTTTTTTATTTTTCCTGCAGAGTGTAATTTCACTGAGCGGAACTCTTTCGGGTAACAAGCGGAAGTAAAGCGACACAAAGAGCTAAGACTCCATGGATTGAAAGCAAGAATGACCAAAACTCCACCCGGGCAAATCACACGACTAACCTCTCGCAATACACGCTGAGGATGTTGAGTCCACTCCAACACATGGTGCAATAACACTATATCTGCACTTTGTGATTGTATTGGCCAGAAATGAATATCAGATAATATTGATACCTGTTTATCTGCTACTGTTCCCAGAGAAAAACAATGCTGTTTATTTTGACAAAATGCATCATTTTTTTGTTCAGAAAAACCGCTACAGCATATGAACTCACCATGGAGCTTCTGAAAAATTTTAGATAACAAAGCATATTCTGCTAAACGAAACTCATTACACTCAGAGGACATAAACCAGGAATATAATTTCCCCGATAACCATCTATAGCTTTGTTTATCTAAATTTTCTGTTATTGAAGTTTTCATATTGCAGCCTGGCGCTCAGATATAAAAGTGAAGAAATAACATAGAAACACATATTGTCAATATATCAGAAAAAGTGATCGATTAAACAAATTTTCATTTGCTTTGTCAATAAGTTGAGACGCATAACTGGTGAAGTATTGAAAATATATACAAATCCTTTACTATGATAAAAAGTAATAAAAATACAGTTATAAACCATAATTGAGGTAAATTAAAAATGAATCAACAAGAACAAAGCATGATACTTAATCTGAGCGAGAAAATTGGTAATACCAGCGTTACCCATAAAGATGATGCAGCAGATAAATTTATTCAGGAAAATATTGCCACGAAAAAAGATGCTGTTTATATTATGACACAAGCTATTTTAGTTCAGCAACGTGCCCTGGAAGACTTACAGCTCAAAATTAAACAGCTGGAATTTCAGGCATCAAATAACAAAGAAAAAGAACAAGGTTTTTTTTCCCAACTCTTTGGCAGAAAAAAATCAGTGCCTGCTGATCAGCATTTACATCAGTCTGATTATAATTATCAGCACAGACCAATGATGAACCAAAATAGCGGTATATCTGATTGTGGAAGAAACGAATCATCGCAACCAAAATCATCCTTCTTAAGTTCAGCTATGTCAACTGCATTGGGTGTTGCCGGTGGTATGGCTTTATTTAATGGACTGGAACACTTGTTTAAACATAGAGATACAGGTACAGATATCAATACAGGAACAAACGTAACAGATCAGAGCATCAATACAGCTACAGACTTTACATCAGCAGATATCACTGAGAATACTTTTTTACCTGAGCAACATGATTATCTGCATACTCAAAACACAATATCTGATCAGGAGTTTAATACTTTTGAAGAAATGGAGAGTGCTACATCGGAAATAAATGCTTATAGTAGTGGAGAGTTAGATTTTGGTGACAGCTTTGATGATGACAATTTTATTTAATATTTTATAGTCTGGTTTTTACTTTAATCATATTTATTTAATAATGCTATATTTATTTATGGCTATAGTAAGTAGGATACCCGGTTTTGCGGATATTATAATAATCACAGGAACAAAGAATGATTTCACCCTTAAAAAAGAGCATACTGGCAATTATGTTAGGTGCATCTGTTACTACTGTGCTTATAACAGGTTGCAAAAAGAAAAAACAGGATAATTTTGATGCTGTAAGCGCTATTGATAAAATCACACAAAATCAATATAAAATCATTGATCAGTTTAAAGAAAAAAATTATACCGGCTATGTGACTGAATCAAAGCAGGGAGGAGAACCCGTTATTTTTTATGCTGATAATACCAACAGGGCATTATTTTATGGTACATTATTTAACGAAAAAGGAGACAATCTCACTCAGCAATATATTGATCAAAATATCAAACCAGCGCAGGCAAAAAAAATTCTCGACAATATCGGTGAAACCACTTCATTCCTGATAGGTCAACAGGACGCTTCCCATCAAATTTATTTTATTGGTGAACCGAACTGTTCCATGTGTCATAAATTTTATTTAATGCTCAAACCTTATATTGATTCAGGAAAACTCTCTGTTCGCTGGATTATGACGGCTTTTCTGAGGCAAGACAGCATGGGCAAGGCTGCTGCAATTCTTCAGTCTGAAAATCCCGCTGAGATGCTGAACATCGATGAATCCAAATTTGATACAAAAACAGAAGAAGGTTCAATAAAGCCACTTGATGATGATAAGATCAGTGAGAAAACATCAGCTGCTCTTAAAGCAAACCTGGCTTTCATGTCAAAACATAATATCAGAGGTACGCCGACTATTTTTTATCGGGATAGCAATGGACAACCCATGATAATTGATGGTGTCCCTGATGAAAAAATTGAAACGTTACTCAAAGGTATTGGAAAACTCTCACAAGTTAGTGAGCAGACAAAACCAGTTGTTGCACCAACAGAAGAGCATAATCAAAGCCAAATAAAACCTGAAAAATAAATAATACAGGAAAGGTTGCTAATAAACCCCGTACTGATTATTAATATTTTCATAAAGTTCTTCATAAAATGCGCGGGCTTTGACTCCGCTCAGCCACTGGGTTTGAATTGATTACAGTTTTTTTCGGTGACTGAGTGGAGTCGAAGCCTGCGGAGTTAAAGCTAAAGAACATGCACAAAATAGCTTAGAGCTTAGACAAATTCAGGAGAGTTTTGTGGTTTTGTATGGCTGTTTGCCT
>JAPORK010000536.1 GCA_026710285.1 Endozoicomonadaceae bacterium
ACACAGACAGGTGATGTCCTGCCTGTTTGGCTTGTGTGACTAATTTTGCGTTAATCATATCCAGAGTATCAGTTCCGTAATGTACCGCTTCTCGCTTCCCCTGCAAATTCAAATTTGGACCATGGAGTAAAAGTAATTGAGCCATCTGTTAATCTCTTATAGTATTTTTGCGCATTGTGATACACTATGCCTGCATTGTCCAACTCCGATATTTGTGTAAGAGTATTATAAAAAAACTAACACAGAAAAAAAAGCTATTATATTAATTAACCAAACACAGCGCTTTCGCAGTGACCGGCTTTTATAGCCTGAAACCCCTGAAACACTGATCTGAAATTCGGCAAATGAGGTGTTTGTTACCATCAACAACCAGCATGTGCAACCATAAAAACCAGACTAAAGATTTGATTTTATTTGCTTTATATAAAACCATATTATGTCAGTTACGTAAACCCTCAAATATAAAAGTGGATTTTTACTACTTTCAGACAAAACAATATGATAGCACAATAATTAATTTTGATGGTCCGGAGCATGAATATTTCAAAATCAATTGGTAAATATCAACGAGGAATCTGTAAATGAATGTACGGCAAAATTATCAACTAGCGTTTTTTTTGATCCTTCCTGCATTTTTTTCCTGGGGATTTACATCTTCTTTAAATGCACTACTGGCTCCACAGTTACAAACGCTGTTTCATCTTGATTATGCCATGTCTATGCTAGTGCAAAGCTTTTACTTTGCAGCTTATGGATTATTTCCTGTTCCAATAACCAGACTCATTCTAAAAATAGGTCATCAACAAACGATTGTTATCGGTTTTACTATTGCTGCCTGTGGCTGCTTAATATTTATCCCTGCATCTTACGCTGCGCACTATGCATTTTATCTGGTCGGTGTTTTTACTATTTCAACCGGAGCCGTTATGCTTGAAGTGACTTGCAACCCGTATGTTTCTTTATTAGGAAAACCGGAAAACTCTTCATCTCGCTTAACTTTTGCACAAGCCTTTACCGGTGCCGGCTTTGTAGTCGCTCCACTTGTTGCGACACTTTTGTTACTGAGACCTGGCAACATTGCCAATCAAGTCAGGATTACATATGGTGCTCTGGCGGTGATTTTATTGCTACTTGCAATGATCATTTTTTTCTTACCACTGCCGGCTTTACACCAACACTTCGGAATAGAAAAAACTAAGCATACCGATAAAGACCCCACCAATAAACAAAAAAATCATCTTACATTTACAGCATTTCCGGGATTATGGCTTGGTTGCTTAGCGCTCTTTATAGATTGCGGTTTAGAAATGACAATTGGCAGTTTTTTGATGCGGTTTATTCAGCACGTTAAAAATATTTCAGCAGCGCAGGCTGCACAGCAGGTAACGATTTTCTGGTTACTATTCTTATGCGGTCGTTTTACCGGTGTTGTTTTACTACGTTATATCACCTCAACAGCGTTACTCTGTGTAGCAACACTTTCTGGCAGCACATTTGTTGCTCTTGCCATTAGCCTGCACAACCCCAATTATGCTGTTGTATTTATGTTAATGACAGGTCTGTGCAATTCTGTTTTGTTCCCAATAATATTTAGCAGAGCATTACAGGGGCTTGGTAAAAAAACTATAGCTGGTTCAGCTTACCTTAGTACCGCCATCACTGGTGGTGCAGTTACACCATTGTTGCAAGGCTTCTTTGCTGACACGTTTTCATTACACACTTCGTTTTTAGTTCCTTTATTAAGTTATCTGATTGTTTTTACTTATGCTATTGGTTCAAAATATTTGTTACCACATGATTAGCCGGGAAGATCGGAGCCGATAACTGCTCAATAAAATCCCTTGACGTTACCATACGATAAAGATAGACTACGGACTTTATCACAAATAATATCGTTGTAAATATTGTTTGCAGGAGTATGTCAGGTGCGGGTTATAACTGCCGACTTTGAAGGTGCAGCCTTTGCACCGGGTACAAAAGTTTCATTCAAAAGCCAGAAAAATACTATCCTTAACGGAGTTATACAAAAATTATTTATCAGGCATGCAAGAGTGATTACCGCACAAGAAAAGTGGGACGTTGCATACAAATTTCTGACCATCAGGGAAAAAACAACACCTCCAGCAATGCCGCTCCATGAGACTGAAGCTTTAGGTAAACAGCTCATCAAAAAACACCAATCTGAAAGTGCTCTTGATGCCGACTGGCAATTTGGATTTGATCTTGCCCCTGCACGTGGAGGTATCTGCCGCTATACAGAAAAATTAATTACACTTTCCGTTACCTTCTGTCTGAAGGCATCACGACAGGAAATTACTGATACAATTCTGCATGAAATTGCACACGCCATTGCTGGTCACAGGCATGGACATAACAGAACATGGAAGGCAATTGCACAGCGCATTGGATGTGCAGGTGAACGATGTCATGAGATTAAACATACTGTTCCAGGTTGGCGAGGGCAGTGTGACTGTAGCAATCAGTGGACACGTCAGCGCCTGTCACGACAGGCCAGACGGTTTGTATGCAGGTCATGCAAAGGACAAATCCGCTGGAGACAGGAAACAGTAACCTGATATCTTTTTGCTGATTGCTGTCTTTTAATTGCTGACCTTATAATTCAGAGGGTTTATCTTCTTCAGAATATACCAATCTTTCAAAGGCACAGCCGTGGGATGAGCCTGTCGGAGCCTGATCGCTTTCCTCCAAGGCTTCGACTCCACTCAACCTCAGTCTTTCATGCACAAACGCTTGAATAAAAATCAGGGAAGTGTTAATAAACAAGCTTTGGAATTTATTGTTTTATATAGACCTCAAAATAAAAAGTAAGTTCGGGCAAAGGGTTATGCTTTCAGCTAACACACAACAATAGTTATCTGCTGAACTAACATTACAAACCATGCATCTTTAGCCGTTTAATCCCGCACAATTGGCAAAATCATTTAGTAACCTGGTTTTCTCCCCGCCTCTATATCTTTTTTTCGCTCCCGATCCAAAAATTCCCGCTCACTCCTTTTGTTTTCTCAGGCCTGTCTTCTTATCATGTCGTCTATTTTTTTTAACTGTTCCATTGCCTGCTCAAACATACGGTCTGCCTCCTTTCGCTTATCAGGGTCTCCTCGACCCGATGTTGACAAAATCTCTGCTACAGGAAAGTTGTTCATCAAAGGAACATCTATAGGCATAAAATCCATAATAATACTCTTGTTTAAGTTTATAGTATTAATAGGTGAACTTATGTTGTATATACTTGTTCAATCATCATCGCTCATT
>JAPORK010000102.1 GCA_026710285.1 Endozoicomonadaceae bacterium
AGGGCAAAACAGTCACATTACTGGTTTTTTAGGTGTTGCAAAAACTATTGATGGTCTTATCAGCCAATACAATGAGAGTAATTATAAAGGTGATATAAGTGGTATACTCACCAAAATAAAACAAAACACATCTGAATACAAACTGACACAACGTAATATTTACAGTCCTTACGGAATGGTTTTTCATTGTAACAAAACCAGCAAACTACCCTTATATCAACAAACGTTGCATGGATTTGATGGAGAGCTCACTGATCCTGCAACTGGCTGGCAGTTTTTAGGCAATGGTCACAGGACGTATAATTCTAAGCAACGTTATTTTGTCAGTGAAGATCCGGCAGGCAATGGTTATAGTTTTGGTAGTAACAATCCGATAATGAATACTGATCCTGGAGGAAACATACCAAAATGGCTTGGAAGTGTTTTAAAAGGAATGGATTATGTAAACACTTTTGGACTCAGTGCTCTGCATGCAAAGTGGGCACATGTTGCCGGTGCAGTTATTACCACAGGTTTAACAGTGGCTACTTTCGGTGCAAGTGCAGCCGCTTATGGAGGTGCTTTGCTGGCATCAGTTGTAGCAGGAGGGGCAGCTGCTGCTGGAAGCATTCCTATTGTTGCAGCAGCAATTCCTGCTAATCACGGGTTAAATATGGCAGCATCTATCGAAGGATTTGTTGAAATGGGAGCAATGATTGCTACTGCGGCTGTGGATATAGGGTTATTTTTTGCTGCACCTTTGGTCCGGAATAGTGAATATGAACTCAACATTTTAAATATGCTAAAAACATCATCCACTCATCCATCAGAGTGTACTTATAGTAAGAGTTTACCTTTAGGCGCTTTACAACAACAGATAAAAGATCTTCTTGATGAAAAACGTCAACTATTGAATATAAGTAAATACAGTGATGTTGAACGCACCTGGAAAGCATTTAAATCAGTAAAAAACGATTTAATTATGTGTGATGTAGCAACACTATGTCTGGTATCTTACTTAACTGGAAAACCTTTAAAATTACAAAGTCTCAGAAGATTTTTACGACTAAAGTTAGATGCTTGTGACTTTAATGACAGAATGGTATTGTTTCGTAAAAAAATCAGTGAAGATCAATGGAAGACGATGCAGAGTGATCACATAAGCGAATGGAATAGAAAAGTCAGTGCTTACAGAAACATGTTTAGCGCTGAACTTAGTCAACTTGGAGCAACAAAATATGACTATCGCTGTCTGAAATTAGGAGAATGCATTGAAAATCTTGCATTTGATGTCTTTTTAAAGAAACCTGGAATAGCTGCAGTTGAATCGGAGGTGCATGTAGCAGTAATAGAAAGATTTACAGGAGCAGATAGCTGGGGAATTTATGTTTTTAGCAATGATGGTAATATAGCATTTCAAAAAGGATCACTGGAAGCTATAAAAACAGAGTTCATAGCCACCTCGGATTTATCACCTGATCCACTAATTATCGGCTATCTGTATTTACCCTATAAAGCATAGCTTTATCATAATTCCGGTTTTTTCTGTATATTCAATATATATTTTCACTTTAATTGTTTTTACAGGTATTTTTATGTTGTTAACTGGTCCGACCAACATAAGAGATCATTTGATTTTTTTATTACTCTTATCAATGTCACTCCTCCAACAACATACGCAAGCAGTGAAATCTGCTATTTTTGTTAATCAACAATATCAGGGATTAAACAATAAAAGAAGATTTGCAGTAAAACAAAAAATAGTCGATGCCTCAATCCGGGCATTACCTGCAAATAAAAACAGCAAACAACCACGAAGTTTATCTCAGGCTACTGCACAGGGAGCAGGGATTTGGTCTAATGCCTTTAATTTTAGAAAAATGGCAGATACCGCCACTGATCCGCGTACCGGCATCTTAAGCTTTCATGCTAAAGCAGGCAATTTATTAAGCAACAGCGGTCATGGTCCTAATATTGATGTACAGATTGGTTACAACAGCATTGCAAGAGAAAATCCTGATGGACTGGGATATGGCTGGAGCTGGAATTTGACCCATTTTAATTTGCAGACTAACCAGCTTACTACATCGACCGGACAATCTTTTCATTTACAACAACATGATAATGGTCAGTGGTATCCTTTATATCATAAGCTTCAGGATATTTATATTTCAGGTGATAAAAAAACACATTTCACGATTACCTATACTAATGGTTTGCGGGAAACGCTCAATCATGATGGATATGAAACAACACTAGAGCAACAGGATGGTTGGAGTGTTCATTTTATTTATAAATCTGGAACACATCTGTTGCAATTTATAACAGATGATCAGGAGCATAGGGTCATCATTCACCATAAAAAAAATAATATTACTGTTATCAGCAGAGAAAGTATAGGGCAACCGGCTATTGTATCCATTAATAAAGAAGGAGGAATTCTACGCAGTGTTACATTGCCAGATTATCAGAGCAATACTGGACCGGGTATATATATCCGATATATCGGACATTTGATCAAAGAAGTTGATTATCCAACCGGACTACAAAAGCTATTTAATTATAACTGTGCTGATGCAATGAAAACAGATATTAAGCATGGATTTTATAATCTTAATCTATGCGTTGTTTCAGCAGAAACTATGAATCCTGGAGCAGAACAACCTTCCATGACCGTATATTATCAGTATTCACAAATCAGTGCGAACAATCATAATTATCTGGCTTTTAATTCCGGACTGTCAACCCTTCATAGCAGTAATACAGATATATTATTTGAAGCACCAGCCACTTATACCTACCGTACACAAACTGATGATAATCTTATTCGAAATATTCGTACTTATAATAAATATCATTTACTAATTGATGAACAAAAAATAAGTGACCGTACAGGAAAAAAATTATCCCAGGTGCACACTTTCTTTTGTGATACTGATACAGACAATGGTTGTGCTCACACTTCTTTTAAAGATCTTCCAGTTACTTATAGTCTTCCTTTAAAAATAGTTACCAAACTCTGGAGTAATACATCTGAAATTCCTTCTATAACCACGCAGACAATGCAGTATGATAGTCAGGGACTGATAATTAAGCATACAGATATCTTTGGTCGTTCAACTCAAATTCATTACTGTCCTGAATCTGGAGACTCTGCCTGTCCGGCAATACCTTCCGGCTGGCTTTTTACAACATTAAATGAATCGGTGACTACTTTTCCGGCAACAACAACGATACCCTTACCTCCTCCCGTAACCATTCATAATCATTCCC
>JAPORK010000485.1 GCA_026710285.1 Endozoicomonadaceae bacterium
AGGTAATCACCACTAAAAATATAACTTCCCTGTTTACGGGATTCCGGCAATCCCTCCCGTAATGACAAGGTTATTTCAGCATCAGTCGATTAAAAGCAAAAACTCTCAACCAAGGTTTGCTTATGATAAATTTCAAGGTCTTTTCCATATTTGGTTAAATAATTATGTGTAAGAGTATGATAAACTCTCAGAAGCACTAGTATGCAATTTAGTTTAATTTTTTAGGAGTGTTCAATCATGTTTTCCAGGCTTTCTAAGATTTTCTCTGGTACTTCTCAGAAAAGTATACAAGACCAGATAGGAATATCTGATAAAGAAAAATCTAATAAAGAAAAAGAAGTGATCTGCCAGCAACTCAAAAATTTGATTACAACACTTGTATCAGAAGAAGATGCAGCTTGCAGTCTGTGTGATCAGTTTATAAACGAAAGTGATAAGCAAAAAACAGAAGCGTTTCAACAATTAAAAGAGATGGCAGATCGTAGATATAAAACGAATTTTACATGTCGCTTATCATCTTCTGACGATCAGCAACTTATCTTTCAAATAATGGACAAAAAGGGTAAATTATTTAGTCAATCGATGAGATTGCAAAAAGATGAGTTTGACTTGTTATCAAAGGGCAGTAGTTCGGAAACAGATCTGTCAGATATTTTGATATCTTATCAGCGCTTAAAGGCAGTCTGTAGTGCTGCTAAAAGTAATAAAGCTAATTTTAATGACATAAAAAAGTCTTTTGAGAATCTGCAATGTTTGGTTTCGAAAAGTTCTGAGCTGGGATTCTTTAACAACTGTAATGAACAGAAAAAAAATGAATGGGAAAAACCAAAAGCAGTATTATTGTTGTATGACAATATGACTAAATATTTTGCTATAACAGCTGAGGAAAATTCATCAGGTGATTGGGATATACTAAATTTAACCGTTCCGGATGAAAATATTATTGATCAGTGGGAAGTAATTGACTCTGATAAAGATAAAAACGAACAATTTGCCAGGTTATTAACAGATGCTGCGAAAAAAGTAGATCCGAAAAAAGCAAGGAAGCAGTATAAAATAGACTGGAAGAGACGAAGTTCTATTGTTGTAAATGACAGTCCTTTAGAACGAACTGATAAAGGCAGAGAACAATTTGAAACACTATGTTATCCGGGGCTGAGTTCATTGCAAAAAACCATACTCCATACAGTTTGTAATCAGGAGGTTGAAGCGATGATGATACTTCAGTTTGATCGGGAAATAGTTCCTGCTTTTGATAAAAAATATTTTGGTTTAAAAGCAGAAACAACAGATGATAGCGTTATAATAACAGTGACATATTACAAGGAAATTGTTAATGAATTAACAATAAAAGAAATCAAAGAAACAATAGAAATCGCCATTGATCATCCTGATGAAAATACAGCGTGTAAAGCAGCTAAGCATGAATTGAAAGTTCTTTTGCCAAAAAACAAGCCGGATAGTGAACCTGTAAAAGTATTATCACTAACAGGCGAGTCCACGCATTTGTTTAAACCGGAAGAAGAATGGGTTGGTTATAATGTTGACGATTAGTAAACTTTAACCCAAATACTTCATATAACAATTGCTGCTTAAAAACTAAAATATTTGTATTTGTGCAATATATAGCAACAATTGCTCGTTATTTTGTACAAAAAGCAAAATTTAAACTAAGATTTCTGTATTGTCTGTTTGTCATCTAACAATCCAGGTTAATCTCAGCGCCTGTTCACGGTCTTTTTACAGGTTATAAATGGCGATAAAAAAACTAATTGCCGATTTTTCTTGTTGCAAAGCATCATTATGTGTACTGAAAAAAACAGTATTATTTCTCACTGTTGTTACTTTTTTGTAAAAGATGATGAACAGGCGCTTACCCTTTTTCACAAAACTTAACCATATCGTTGCTACCTGCTTTGTTAATTTGTTTTTTACCCGCTTGTTGGAGTTCAGAAAAATGAAATGTTTATCTGTTATTAAAATTTTATTATTATTTGTGGGAGCCTGTTGTCATGCACAGTCAGTTGACCCACTTATACTCGCTTGTACACAGAATTTAGAACAGTTAAAGGCAGTAATAAATCAGGAAGGATCACTGATACATTATGGATCAGGATGTGCATTGGTAATGAGTTTTGCCGGACTCGCCACATTCAAACAGGGACAATGTTATGCAACAGGATATTATGATGGATCCTTCGGAGGAACCATTAAGTATGCGGTGAAATGGTCACCAAATGAGTGGAAACATGCCATTTTTTGTTCAGTTATCAAGTGATTTAAATGACAACAGAGAAGTGCTGAAGTTAAATAAACTTTTTATTCTTAAAAATAAATTATAAAATGCTAAAGGAGTGAGTAAAACCAAAGAACCATCTGTTTGATAAAATAAAGTATGCTTTACCTTCATCAGTCTAATAAAACGGAACAATTAAAAAACTGGTTATTAGAAATACTATTGCAAGAGCCAGCCTGTAATCCATTCCGTGATGAACAAATTTTGGTGCAAAACCCGGGAATGGCACAGTGGCTGCAACATCAGATAGCGGTCTGCTCAGGTATTGCAGCCGGCATCAAGTTCCCTCTTCCTTCTACTTTTATCTGGCAACTGTTTAAACATCTGTTACCTGATGTCCCGGATGTTTCTGCCTTTAGCAAAGAAGCCATGACATGGAAGCTGATGCATCTGTTGCCCGATAATTTAAAACAGGCAGAGTATGCAGCGCTTGAACATTATCTTATGCACATCCCGCAAAACAAAGACGAAGACCATCTACAGGAGAAGATCGCTGAGCCTGATCAGTTAAAAATCTATCAGCTTGCCACCAAAATTGCTGATACCTTTGATCAGTATCTGGTTTATCGTCCGGACTGGATTAAAGCCTGGGAAAAAGGAGATATGCTGCGGTCTGTTAGTGCTGAACAGCAGTGGCAACCTTTATTGTGGCAGAAATTAACCCAATATACTCAAACACTCAAACAATCGCATTGGCATCGTGGATGTTTGTATGAAGCACTGATTGAAATATTGCAAAAAAAAGCGATCCACGCTGAGTCGTTTGTACCTGACCGTCTGTTTATATTTGGTATTTCAACGTTACCAGAGTCACACATTCAGGTATTTCAGGCGCTGGGTCAACAAATTGATGTGCATATAATGGTCCATAATCCTTCGCAGTTTTACTGGGGTGATGTATCATAGCGACATTATCATTTGCAAACGCAAGATGATT
>JAPORK010000356.1 GCA_026710285.1 Endozoicomonadaceae bacterium
TTTTTAATAGTGAAATTAATTTTTCCAAAACATAAAGATGGAATTAAAAATAGTAATATCTTGATAACCAAGCAAAATCTTTGATTTTTTTTATACATATTATTTATTTTTTTATAATGATTTATAAGTTTGAATTGTAAAGGGATATTTACTTTAGGTAAGCAAAGATAAAATTAGTTTCACTCATATAAAAATTATTAACATTACCCCGGGTTCTGTGTTTAAAACTACATCGATAATTATCAGAGAACCCCATGAAAAAATTTCATTTAAAGGGAAAGTAACACTTATTTTTGCAATGTCAGATTAGGAAATATCCATAGCTGTAGATTCGTCCTCATACTTTTTGCAAGGGTAATCTGTTTGATTCTGTTGTATTCTCATACTCTTTAATGCAGCCTGATATATTAAACCCAAAAATTCCTCCTGTGGTACCATTATCATACCTTTAATCAACGGTATGGTTTTTTTCTCTATATCCTTTTGGAATTGCTCTCTTGCAGTTTTATTTATATACTCCTGAGATGGTCCTGCTGTTTCTTTGACAAGTACTATTCTTTTATATTCTCTGAAAAGGTCATCCAGTTTTCGTACATCTGTCAGTGAACTTAGTAACTCCTCTGTAAGGTTGATACCTTTTGCGCCAGCATACTGCTCCAGCAAAGAAATTCGGTCACCTATAAGTATCAATGGAGTTACTTCCGAATTACCATCATTTGGATCTGCACGAAAAAGACTCATGCTGGTAATATACTCTAAAAGTGACTGACTGCTCTGATCAGCCAGCGTCATAGCCTGTGCATGAGCGTGTGCTGGTAAATATTGCGGGCAGGTTTTTGTTATTTTATTTATTTTATCAGTGCCTGCAACACATCCTTTCGTACGAATAACATCCTGAACTAAATCACCAAACAGATTGCAACCTTGCTCTGGCGGATAACAATATCTGTTTGATTTTGCCAGCCGGTAAATCATGCAGGGAGCTCCCTGATACAAAGGTTCAGGTTTGTTCAGATCCTGGTGTTTTGCCAGGTGCAGGATCTCTGATGCATATACAGCGGACAGAAGATGATCTGCATGCTTTTGTTGATAATTGTATAGTAACTGTTCAAACTTCTGCTGTTCTAATTTGATTTGATGTTTAAGTCCTATTTTTTGCTTTGCTAACTGTTCTTCAAATTGACAAGTTACAGGCTGCATAACTTCACTGTTTATCAGTGGTTGTAAATGTTTTTTGTTAAAGTCACTACCGAGCTGATAAACAGTAAAGCATTTCAGGTCAGAAAAGCAGTTTAGTACTGATAACGGGCTGTATTGTGAGTCACATCTGTAATCATCAACTTTATAGAAATCAAAATCTGTTGTTATATGTCCGATAAGTAGTGGCGCTTTTTGGATGGTACTTCTTGTTAGTTGCGTAACTAGACTTCTTGCTACCCACTCACTCTGGGGGTTCGATACTGACTTTACCTGATTGTAATACAGAGAAGCCGCTTTTGTTATCAGGTCAACATCTGGTACTATATCATACGTTGTAACAATTTTTCCAGCCAACTGTTCTCTTATCTTCAGTTGAAATATACACTGGAAATACTTTAATTTATTCGGCTGGGTAAAACATTGATCAGCTTTTGCTGGCAGATATGAGGAGAGGTAATAATCTACTATCGTATTATCATGGCGTTTTATTTCTTCTTTCATTTCCTTTGCCAGTGCCGCACCAGCTGCAGCGATATAAACTTTTACCGGCATATCTTTATGTATTTCATCGTTTAACAGTAGTCTAATTTCTTTTCCACACTTTTCCCAAAAAGTATAAAAAAATTTTACCGGAGAGTCTGTATAAATAAGGGTTGGTGGATCATTGGTTAGTGTGGGCTCCGTTGACTGATCCATAAAGAATATTTTTTCAGGCTTTTCTTTATCATTAGTGCCTACCATTGCATACATACCGCTTTTGGTAATATAGAAGACAATAGTAGCTGCCTGCCTTGCCTGGGATTTTTGCACAATAGCCAAAAAAAACAGTGATATTACAATAGAATAAGCAAACTTTTTGAGAGGTATTATTTTTGCCATTGTTATTTCCCTTATGATACTTCCACCTGGAATTTTATGTTGTTATCTTATAGTTTTTTATATCTCTTTTACTTTTAAGCAATTTAAAAGATATGTTATTTTGTGGTTGAGATTATTTTTATTTATAAAACTTTTGTCGTGCAAAAATCTGTTATCTACTGCGATCATATAGTGATAACGCATCATAGCAGCAATATTCACTAAACAAATGTGAGTAAACACAGTGATACCCAGGTAGTTAATGCTCAGGAAAAAATAGACATTCTTTTGTTATTGTCAAGTAATCAGATGCACCATAAAACCTTATTTTTCAGGATCTGCCTTTGACAGACAAATCCTTCAATAAAAATTAATGCTATCCGGACAAATAAATAAACAGGTAAAAGCAAATTCAGGTAGTTTACTCCCCATATCACTTCGTCCGCTGGTTGATTCTTTCAAAGCCTGAAGATAAAACCTGCAAATCAGCTAATATTACTCAGCCCACCGAATACATATAAAAAATTAGTTTTAATACAAGTTATTGTTTTTATAGCATTATAAATTTCTGTTCATGATATTTTTGAATAATCAATGGATAATATAGTTCAAATGACGTTTATAAATAATTTTTTCATTCTGTTAATTGTATAAATTATTTCTGAAATACTATCAGCCCCAATGTTATGTCATACACCCGAGAATCAAAACTTCTCATTATTTTTTGTTTTAATAAAATAAATTTTGCCTTATAATTTTTATGTTATTTTTATAAGAGATTCTGTAAGGATTATAATTAAAATCCTATTATCTCTTGTTTTCTCTGAGATATATAAATATAAAGAAACAAATAAATTTGTTGCAATATAGTTTGATAAAAAAGACTCTGTCTTATATATTATTTTCAGTTACATATCCACCCAAAATAACAGTAGCAAACAAAAGATGTCATTCAGAATGGGATTGACAATCTTTTGTCTGAACAGATAAAAGTTAAGGTATAACAGTATTACAAGTCAGAATATAAATGTTTTTTCCTTCTATAAATTATTTTTGAAAAACAATAACTGACCAAATACCTGCATCTTTGAGGTCTTTTGTAAAATTAAAATTACTCATATTTGAGAATGCATCTGCTATCAATGCAAGTGTTTTTTCACGCTTAAAAACCTCAC
>JAPORK010000443.1 GCA_026710285.1 Endozoicomonadaceae bacterium
GACTAAGAGACATGCTTTAGGGAGGGTGGGAGTTGAACTCGTCTTATGGAACCTCTGGTCAGACGAATTGCACTCATGGTCGCTTTTTTCTGGGGGTGAGTTAACCATGCGTACTTTTTCAATAGAAGGCATAGATTTACAAATTTTTTCAGCTGGTTTGGTTTCGGCTATTGTGGGGGCACCAAAACTAATTCCCTGTTCAAGCTGAGCTTTAATGCTTTCAATGACGCAGTGATGGTCGTATCTCATGATCATCGGTCCCCATGAACCTGCGTAATCAATATGCTGTTTATCGTCTTCATCAAACAGGTAAGCACCCTGTGCTTGATGAAAATAGGCACGGTCCCTCCCACACTGCTAAAGACCCGTACGGGAGAATTTACTCCACCTGGAATATAACATTTTGCCTCTTCAAAAAGCAATGCTGATTTGTTCATATGGCTCTTTCCGTTCCAGGCTATGACTTTGCATGTGCCATTATCTGCTATCTATTTAAGCCATGCATTGATTAAAGCGTTTTATTTGTTGGTTGATATCTCCGCTGGCGAACAGTGAATGAATAACAGCAATGATGTCTGCTCCTGCTTTAACCACTTCTGCGCAATTATCAGGTGTTATACCGCCAATAGCAACAATGGGTAAAGTACATTGCTTTTTTGCTTCTTTGAGTATGGATAAGTCAGCATGCTCTGCTTCAGGTTTAGTTTTTGAAGGAAAAAAACGTCCAAAAGCCACATAGTTTGCTCCCTGCTGCTCTGCCAGCACCGCTTTATGAACAAAATGATTGCAGGTTACACCAATAATTGCATCAGGACCAAGGATATTTCTGGCTTGAACAGGTGATAGGTCTTCTGCTCCCAAATGGACACCGTGTGCGCCTGTTGTATAGGCAAGTTCAACATTATCATTGATCATAAGCGGGACATTATAATCATTGCACAGTATAAGCAGTTTTTTTACCTGCCTTAAGGGCTCTTCGGGAGAAGCAGGATTTTTATTCCGATATTGTAATAACCGCACACCTGCCTGTAGAGCAGACTCTGCTTGTTTAAGGAGCTGTTTATCACATGGCATGAGTCTGTTATCAGTAATACCATAGATTCCTGGCGATAGGTTATTTATTAATGGATGACTTTGCATAACCGTTATAAACTAAAGTACATAAGTGTTGTATTGATGCAGAGCATAATACAAACCACAGCACTTTCCCAGAGAAAAACATAAAAAAGGAATTTATGATGGGAGTAAAAGGGACTAATAATTCTTCTCAGGTGCCTTACAGTCGGTTAAATGATAGTGGTATTGATGATAACACTACCCGGCTAACCAAAACTAAATGGGGAGTGCGTGTTGTTAACAAATTATTGCGTTTCTTTTTTTTCTGGAGAAAAAATACAGCTACTTCACCTCCACCTCCACCTTTACCATTAAATACTACCCACAGAGAGACAGATTTAAAGACTGAACAACAGACAAAGCATTTACAGACGGAACAACAAATACAGCAGCCAGTAAAACCACTCAAAAAAGAAACTTATATTTATACGCTTGTCGATAAACAGAAAGACTGTCAACCACCGTTAACCGTAAGGTCTGCTGCAGAATCCACCACGATAAGAACAGAGCAATCAGCCCTTTCAACACCCGTCATTACACAACAAGCAGACCAAAAGACTAAACAGACAGAAGGAGTTGAACAAACCGGAGCAGCTGAGCTGTCTCATCCGACAGAAATGCAAACCGATATTGCCGGACCAATCGTTGCAGAGAAGAGCGTAGTGTCTGTAAACAGCCTGACAAATCCACAAGTTGAAATGCCAGTAGCAAAGACTGAAAATTTACCATCTGAAACAACTGCACCTAAATCATCCGCACAGGCAGTTACTAAGCGATCTTCTTCTGCTTCTGAGATTCGGATACCAATACATGATGTTATCGATACAGCGTACTTACCCGCTGATGTAAAAGCGTTTGCGCAACAACTTCCGGATGTTCCCAAAAACAGACAGAGACATTTAGAAGAACCGTTAATGCTGACATTATTGTATCTGGTAGCATCTTCTAAAAACGCGATCGGGTTAAAAGGAGAAGGAGGCGGCGGAGGAGCGCTTTTTTTTATGGTGCCTCATTTGCAGGTGTTACAGCAAGAAACATCATCGGGTAACTACAATATGTCGAATGAACAATACACCTATCATTGTAATGAAATTTTTCGTTGTCTGCAAAAAGCAGGCATTAAAAATTTTGATATAGATAAAACTACATCTATTGCAATAAATCAACTCTTTCCAAAGAACCCTGTTTTTGATTCACCAGAACCCATTGTTCAACTAAAGCAGGCAATTTTTATGCGACAAATGGCTAAACAATCTTCTGGTAAATTGAGAACACCTGTAAATGTCAGGCTAATTGAGCGAGGATATAACAGAAAAAAAAGGGGTAACACTTAGGTTGTCTGTCGTTTGACGGAACAGATATGTCATCATTACTTTTTATCTTTTTTGCAGACATGCTGAGTGCAGAGAATCATTAATACAAGTACAACAACAATATTTTTGTCTTATGTACTTTAAATAACAAAAACAGAATGAGGATTATAAAAATGGTAAAAATAGTTGGTTCTGGTCATCACAATGACACATTTGTTAAGAGAGCATATACAAAAATAAAAGAGATATGTCAGGATTATTTTTTTCGTGCTGTAAGCAAAGTAAAAAATAGTTTTAGACGTATATCAGATAGAGATTCTTTTCTTGTTAAATTACCCGATAAAGAAATCGGTAACAGAAAAGCAATGAATACAGAAGACTTTGGTTGTTTCTCAGTATTTGGATCCAGAGAAACAGTTATTTTGGGAATCAATGAGAAAAAAGCACGTCATGTGACTAATGAGTATGAAGCAGCATTAGGAATATTGGATAATCTTGGAGCAGAGAGTGATCTCATTGCAGAATATGAACAAAAGGCCGAACAGGCAAAACAATATTTAACAGCTTTAACTTCACCGAAACAACGACCTACAGCAAATCAATACAGACAAATTTTACAGCTGCAAGAGCACTGTGAGCAGGATGTCAGGAAGGTAAAGGAATTATTAGTTAAACATGCATACGATCTTTGGGATCAGATTGACAATATGGTTAATATTGCAAAACAATATAGTTGCACAACAAGAATGAACGGGATGTTTACAGAATTAAAAAACGCATCGAACATTATGTCTGCGTA
>JAPORK010000048.1 GCA_026710285.1 Endozoicomonadaceae bacterium
TCATCAGTGGTTGTCCTGCACAGGGATCAACTGTTTCACCAGTTACTACGCATAACGAAACAGTTGCTGCATTTACTAACATGCTGATTTTCATCTCATCGTTACAATTATAAGTAAATGTTTTTTTTAATCCTGTAGGATAACTAACTTGTGTAATAAGATGACCTGTATAGTGAAAACGAATACTATACCTGTCATCATTGTTTTGTACAGAGAGTTTAACAGCACGGACTTTTCCTTTTTCTTTACAAATTAGTACTGAAACAGGTTGCCCTTCACTGTTTTTACTGATGACTTTGATATGATTTTCTGTATAGCTGAGTAGAATGCTATGGTGTTCATCATCGGTAACTGATTGTAATAGATGAGTGCCAGCCTGGTAAAAAAAATGAACAGACCATCCATTTTGTTGTTCCAGAGATATTTCATACCCTGCATCATCAAGTGTTTCTCTTAAACCATTAGCATAAGTAATGACTAGGTGGTTTTTATCAGCAATAATAAGAATATCTTTAAGTTTATGATATAAAGGAATCCACTGACTATTATTTTTTTTCTGCAAATCAAAATTTTGACCCGTTGATGTTGTTAGCTGATGGGTTACCGGATTAAAATGGGTGAGATTCCATTTCCATCCATAACCCAGTTTATCTGTATCAGCATATGCATTGCTGCTGTAATTGATTTCCAGGTCAATATTTGGACCATGTCCCCAGTTGCTGAGCAGGCTACCTGCTTTAATGTGAGCGCTCAGTATACCTGTACGTGGATCAATCTCTGTTCCCCACATCTTTTTAAAATTGAAGGCATTAGACCAGGGAGCATCTGTACCTGATCCTGCTGTAATAATATTTGAACTATGCTTTTTTTTATTATAAAAAGCTGTATAAGATGGATCATTTTTTTTTAGTAATGGTTGTCTGTATAGATGTAAACCGTTCTGGTTTACATGTTTAATAGCAGAAACAGCAGATACAGATAAAAAACATTGTTCATAGAAAAATAGCAATGTAAAAAACAGAAGAATTAACCAGATAAAAATTACTTGTTGTTTGCCGTATTTAAAATACATAAGAGGTAACACTAAAGTTTAGAAATTATTTTGTGGTAACTTAGATTTGATGAAGAGATTATTGATTTTTCATAAGATATTTGTAAGACAGATTCACCTTATAAGTTTTTTTCAAATATTTTTATCATTATCAGGTTTGTCAGTGAATTTTCTTCCACAACACATCTTATCCTGACCAGTGCGTTTATTATTGTAATATTTTATCTGTTTGTAAAGATCAGCTTAAATTATTTTGCATATTTTTTATCTATATCTGTAATTGTTTGTTCTTAATTGTTATATAGCTTGGCAGGGCTGACAGACTTTAAAATCCAGATTACTCATTGTACAGATAAATTATTGTTAACTATATTTTGATGCCAGACAGAATGTCTGAAAAAAACAACAAAAACATCTCTGGTGATTATCCTCATCAGAGGAATAATGTGATAGCTCAATTAATCTGTATGAGGAAACCTTAGTATGCGATGTTTGTATTACCTGTCAAAACAAAAAAAAAGAAGGTGTGATCAGGTATATCAAAAAAAAGTGGTAACAGTTTTTCTAAATACTCTGTTGCTGATTTTTAGTTTTTTCCTGTCAATGAATAATCTTGCATATGGTGCAAATACGGATCAACACAAAAAGTTTTATAAAACAGTATTTGTAACTGAAAAGGCACTATCTGATCAGGGAGTGGGTCGGTTAGTAAAAACGCCTATGGAAGTCCTGCAATTCTTGCAGGAAAAGGCACCCAATATGTTGGTAGAAATGCTGCATGAATATAGCTTTAAAGCAACTCACAAACATTTGGGTGAAAACGACAATATACGTAAAACTTTCTTCTCTTCGATTCCCGGATTAAAAGAGGTTATCGCTATTTATTCTGGTAAAGAGCGTACTCCTGAAACAGCAGGAAAAAATCCTCTGTTTATTACGCTAAGTGGAATGTTGGAACATTTGGAGAAGATGTCACAAGTTAAAGATCCTGAGTTTGGGGTACTGTTAAAAATGCTGAATACCTCCATAGATACTACAAAGTGGTATATCTATGATGGCGGAACAACTGATGAAGCAATTAATAATGTGGCTATGGAGTTTTATCATACTGTTAAGCGTTGGGGTAACTCAGTCAGGAACATGTTTTCAGATAAAAAAAAGAATCAGACTGAAATTAATATAAATGCCTTATTTGAGAAATGTTTCCAGGATTTGTATCTGATGGATCAAAAGTTACCGGACTCTATAAAGAAGCGTTATATTGTCAGTCTTGGTATGAAGAGTCCGGCATCTGATAAAATTGATGACGTTGAAGATGACAGTATTAAAGACGTGCACACATATAGTGGAGTGAGCAATAAATCTCTGAGTAAAGCCATGGGAGTACTCTTTGGTGTGTTAACTGTAGGTCAGTATATTGGTGCAGGAGCTGCCATGACAATACCACCCTCTCTCGTCCCTGGACCTGCAACCTACGCCGGAACTTCTTCCTGCCTTTCTTCAGATGGTCGGTGTATTCCCGTAGGAAATGCAAATATTACCAGTCTGATGGCTAACAATCTTGAAGGTAATTTTGTGGCTGTGGAGAATATTGACGGGAACACAATTCTGCAAAATAGTAATACAACAGCAGCTGCAGTACCGGGAGAATTCAGTGGTACTTTTTCTACCGGGGTGTATAGTCTGAATGGATTTCCGGTAAATGGCACTATACCTTTTCTTGAATCAGTTAATAATAGCCATATTGAGTGCAATGTACCGATAAAAAATGGAACATCACCTGGTAACGTTCAGCCTTTACTTACCCGCAGAGCGTTACATACTAATAAAGTAGAGACAACATTACAGTGGCCGGAAACTTCTGCTGATGTTCATCATACTCCTCCGGTTGCAGGAAGCATAGAAGGTAATCATAATAAGTTTATCATAAAAAATAAGCTATTGCGTCGTGCTGGTACACTGTACTCGGCGTATAATTTACAGCAAAAAGATACAGGTATAATTGCAGCTGAAGTATCAGGTGATCATAATTATTTGGAGTATCAGGGTGAAGTAAGGATTTTTAAAACAGTGAATAATGATGTAACAGGTAATATAGCAAAAACAATTTCTGGTATCGATAACAAACTGATTCAAAAAGGTCCTTTTGAAATTAACGAAGTAT
>JAPORK010000142.1 GCA_026710285.1 Endozoicomonadaceae bacterium
CTTTAGTATTTTCACATAAAAATGAGTATAAAAAAAGTAGTCATCCTTTAACTTTATCTGAAGCAGAATTATCAGGATCTAACCTATGGTCAAATGCTTTTAACTTTAAAGGTCTATGGGGAACAGAGGTTGACCCAGGAACAGGTATCTTAAGTACGCATGTTAAAGCCGGAAGTTTACTCAGTAATTTTGGGCATGGTCCTAATATTGATCTGGAAGTTAACTATAGTAGTAACGCTAATACTAATGTTGACAAATTAGGAACCGGCTGGAGCTGGAATTTAACTCATTTTAATCCGGTAACCAATAGCCTGGTAACCTCTATGGGTCAAAGCTTTTATCTGCAACAAAAAAATAATGGTCAGTGGTATCCTTTATATCATAAAATGCATGATATTCATATTGATGGTACAAAAGCAAAGTATTTTATTATTACTTACGCTAATGGTTTACGGGAAACTCTAAACCAGCAGGGTTATGAAACGATGCTGGAACAACAGGATGGTTGGCGGGCACATTTTAATTATCAGCCGGGAACTCACCGGTTACAGTCTGTTAGTGATGATACAGGACATAAAATTACACTGTTATATGAAAAAGACTATGTAGAAGTAATTAGTAAAGGCAGTGAAGGACAACTAGTGTCAGTATTGCTTAATGTGAAAAATAGTGAATTGCGTAAACTTATATTGCCTCTGCATAAAAGTCATGATGGCTATGATATGGATTTCAGCTATACAGGTCATCTGCTTACTGGGATAAGCTATCCTACGGGATTAACAGAAAAATTTACTTATAATTGTACTGATGCAATGAAAATCAGGACATATAAAAACCTTTTCACAAGCTCATTGTGTGTTGTTACCAGAAAAAGGATCGATCCTGGTGCCGGACAGCCAGTTATGCAAGAAGTTTATGAATATAGTAAAACCAACAGCAATGAACATAATTATCTCGGGTTTAATGCTAAGCTGGCAGCAATTATTCCTGCAAAAAAAGACATTTTATTTGAAGCTCCGGTTAGTTATACCTATCAGACACAGAAAGATAATGGTATTTTTCATGAAATTCGTACCTACAACAAATATCATTTACTCATTAATGATCAAAGGATAAGTGATCACACCGGACATTTGTTGTCAGAGATACAAACTTTTTTTTGCCACACAGATCAATCAGATGGTTGCGCTCATTCTACTTTTGAAGATTTGCCTTTGACGTATAGTCAACCATTAAAGATTACTACAAAGGTCTGGAGTGAAAACTCAGATACACCGGAAGTAATCTCAGAAATGTATCGTTATGATAAACAGGGAAGAATAATTTTTCATAAAGATGCTTTTGGTCGTTTAAGCAAAATAGCTTATTGTCCATTAAAAGGAGATGCAGACTGTCCTGCTGAACCTGATGGTTGGAATCAGGGTGCTCTTCAAAAGTCTGTTACCGTTTATCCTGCCAGTGTTGGTTCAACTGTTATTACACCCGTTGTCACCCGTAATTACTATCGTAAACTACCCAACAGGAAAGGTCATGGTTATATTTTAATATTGGATCATCAGATAAGGCAATCAGGAACACAAGAAATTACAACAACCCGTCGTTATTATCAGGATACAGATAACAGTCTGACATATGGTCTGTTAAAACAGGACCGACTGACAGATAATATTCACAGACCCTTTGGACTTCATGAGATTATTCATGATTACTATTATAAAAAGAGTGCAGATAATCGCAGTAAAACAACTTATAGTGTGACTGAATTAGGTGCAGGTAAACAACGCTTTTCTTCATTTGTTACTACCAGCCTGTTTACTAATCATGTATTACAACAGGTTGATGCTTCCGATCAGAATACTATTCATTACCACTATGATTTATGGGACAGACCGGTTCAGACAGATATGAATATCGGAACCCCTTTTGCTGCAACCAGCTACTATCAATATACGATTTCTCCACAACATAATCAAGTGATAATCACAACAGCTAATGGATTACGCAGCAAGACTATTTTTGACGGAGCAGGACGACCACTGCTACATTTTCGTGAAGCTTTATCAGACAATGGAAAGATTATTGCAAACCACTGGATTCCTGTCAGTAAAACAATTTATGACAATCATGGACGTATAGCAGCTAAATCTGCTTACCTCATTTCTGCATCAGGTAAAACAGAAGCATTAACGACAACACAGGAATATGATGATTCAGGCAGAATTACCCGTGTCCATCAGCCCGATGGGGAAATAAATATTAATCAGTATGATGATTCACACAGATGTGTTGTCAGTTATCGGCAAAGTGCTAACGGCAGCCATTCTGCTATTACTGTAACCCATGCTAATATACTGTATAAACCCACTGAGCAGTGGCTGTTTCCAGGTAATAGTCATGCTTTTTCAGTTCCGGAAAAACTGTGTAGCGGTCAAATAAATAAAAATACTTCAGCAAATGTTAAAATTTTCGCTATGACTTATGATGGTTTTGGTCGTATAGTAGCTACAACAGATCCGCTGGGTCGCATTGTAAAAAAAGAGTATGATGCGCTGGGAAGGTTAGTGAATATTATCGATCCTAAAGGAGATAAAATACATAATGTCTACGATCTGAGCGGACATGTTATTCAGCATTGGGTACAACCCGCTTCTGGTGGAAATTATTTATTAGCTTCTGCTGAATATAATGCAGCAGGAGAGCTATTATGGCGTGCAGGTGAGGATGGTCTTCCTACTAAATTCACCTATACTAAAGAAGGTCGTCTGGCTACTACAACGACACCGGACGGACATATAACAGTATTACAATATAATGCTATTGGATTACCTGTCAGCAAAATGCTTGATGGAAAAATTCAGCTACAGATGAGTTATGATCCTGCCACTCTGCTGGTAACAGAACAGACAGATAATACAGGAAAAACACAATTCACTTACAGTGATGATGGTCTTCTGTTGTATCTTCAGCATACCGGAACACATGTTTATCTGAATTATAAATTACAGTGGAAATATGATCAGAACAGGCGTACTGTTAGTGTTACTGATATTAATGCTGATCACACACAAACTGTTTATGACAGATTAGGACGGGTAACTGAAGTACGTTATCAGCCTGATCATGGACAAGCAGAGCGCTTATCAATACTGAATTATGATGCTTTTTCCCGCATTGTTGCTATTTACTATGGCAGTGGTATGCAGAGA
>JAPORK010000013.1 GCA_026710285.1 Endozoicomonadaceae bacterium
AAAAAAATCTGTTGACGTATAATGCATTTAATCAGATAACTGATGTTACTACACTGAAAGGACAACATAGCCATTATGTTTATGATGGAAGTAGCAGAGAAGCCAAAGCAGTTACAGTAACCGGTAATATCCGTTATTTAATTTATATCAGCAAACAGCTAATCGGTGAAAAGTTCTATGATTCTGACAATAAATTACATATAGTTGACTATTTAGGATTAGCTAAAATTATCGATGGTATTATCTGCGAGTATTACGAAAAAAATTACAAAGGTGATATTACCGGTATACTAACAAAGACAAAGGAAGGGAGCTATCATTTAAGCCAGTTTAATATTTACAGCCCCTACGGTATGGTCTGGCACAGCATGCCGAAATCTGCTGACTTACCATTATATCAACAGACTTTACAGGGGTTTGATGGTGAACAAACAGATCCTGCTACAGGCTGGCAATTTTTAGGTGCTGGTCATAGAGTCTATAATCCAGCTCAGCGCTGTTTTACCAGTGAAGATCCAGCGAGTGGTGGTTATGCCTTTGGAAGCAATAATCCCATCATGAATACCGACCCTTCCGGTAATATACCACACTGGCTGGGGAATGTATTCGGTGTACTCAATTATGCAGGAACCCTGGGCTTCGCAGCCCTGCATCGCAAATGGGCAATGATTACCGGAACCACTGTGATGATGGGGTTAAGCACTGTTGCGACTGTTGCTGCACTTGTAGCTGAAGGCGCTCCAACATTATTAACCGCTGCAACTGCAGGTTATACAGCTGGTATAAACGGTGTTTTTATTGCATCTGCAGCTACACCCAACAAAGGACTTAATATAGCCGGTGCAATTGTCGGTGGTATCGATGCTGCGGTCACACTGGCTACAGCCTGCACAGGCATTGCCAGTGCAGGAACTTCTTTGGTTAAAAGACTTGCAAGTCTTGAAAAAAAAATAGTAGTTATGGAAATGTGGCATTTTGTTGCAGATGATGATGTAGGAAGAATGCCTGTTGGAGTGAATCCTCATACCTATATCTCAATAGAAAATCAGTTAGATATGAATATTATTTGGAACTGTTATTTTAAAAATCTTGCAGGAGATATGACGCGCACTGATATACCAGCACTCCTGGGTATTGCACTCAACACAACAGAATCAATAGACACAGATTTACTTTATGATTTATTAAGAACGGAAAAGCAGATAAAGGCAGGTATAAGATTACAATCAGAGTATGATGATATGCTTGAAACAATAGTAAAATCCTTTGGTGACTTTCAATTGTATGAACCAGCAATCAGACTTGAAAGTATCCTACCTGACGGATCGGAGGCTATTGTTATAGGGCAAACTCGTGCAGACAGAAAAAAATTTATCGGTTTTATTTATTATATGAGTAATTTTAAGGCAAACCAGGAGTATAAAAAAAGCTGGTCTATGTATGTATTACAAGCACAAGAGCATGATGCTGATAGAATTGATTTTAAATATTATGTAGATAATATGGTTATGGGTGATGCAGGTCCTTTGGAAGTGAGTGCTATAATGTTTTTAAAGCATTATGGTTTCTGGGGCTAAGTATAAAGCTTTTTGTAAATTCTTTACTTATTAAAAATTAATGACTATTCTGCTTAACCTTACAACAAATGTTGTTTTGTTAATCTATTTTAAAAATTAAATTATGACTGTTCAGGTTAATTGCTTGCTGAATTTTTCAGGGATTTATATTAGGTATGCAGATAAAATTTCTTTCTAAACTTTTGTTTTTATTTAATATTTGTCATTTATTTTGCATAAAAAACTTTATCTCCTATTATTTAAGAGCAACAGGTTTTTTTTTCAGATCTGGTAAAATAGTAAAAAAACCGTCCTGTTCCTTTTACCTTCTATTGCTATTTTTTTGTACAAATTCTTTTGCAGGTAGTCCTGCCGGTCTTCTTAAAGCCTTAGAAGCAGGTGATAACACTGCTGTTGAGCGATTAATAGAGGGGAGTGAAGATTTTGATATCAACACAGAATTCTATAATGACCTCAAAAAATATGATTATTATGAAACTCCTCTTATGGTTGCTGCAAAGTATGGAAATATCCAGATTGTGAGCTATTTAATAAAAAGAGGAGCTGATGTAGAGGCAAAAAATAATGACCATTGCACAGCTCTGATGTATGCAGCAGATGGAGGACATACACAAACTGTGGTTCTTCTTGTTAATAATGGAGCTAAAATAAATGCTACAAATAAAGATGGCAAGACAGCGTTAATGTTTGCAGCATCAAACGGTTATTCAGAAACTGTAATATCTCTGGCTGGAACAGGGATCAATCTGAATATACAAGATTCAACTGATTGCACAGCTTTAATACATGCGGCAATGAACAATCATCCAAAAGCTTTAATTGCTCTGGTTGAAATGGGAGCAGATGTAAACATAAAAGATCTAAGTGATCGGACAGCTTTAATTTATTATATGAAGTATGGATATGAAGATTTTGTTTCTGTTATAGAACTTTTGGTTAAAAAAGGCGCTGTTTTTGACACAAACAATCCAGAGCATTTGTCAGCCTTAGAGTGGGCTTTTGAGAAATACAGCAATAATTTTGAAGAATTAAATACATCCTCTTCATCTCAGGAAACAGGGATTAATTCTTGTATCAGCAATGAAAATAAAGAAATTTACGACACTAAGTCCAACATATCTGAAGCATATTGGTCTGGATTTAATGTTTTTATAACGTTATTGCAGTTTTTAAAATCAGACGAAATGAATCACTATTTTATTGAGCAGTATCCTTCAGGAAAAAGACGTTTTGTGTTTGAAAAAACAAAAGAAGACAGAATCTGCAAATACATTCTGGTTGAAGATTTGCCTGCACTGGAAAAGTTAATGTCAAACCCTCCGCTCCAGGATGCAGCAAAATACGTAATAAGAAAAACTCACCCATCTACTGAAATTGACAGATTACCGCCTTGGCAGGCTGATAGTATTAAAAATAAACTTTATTTACCACTAAAGTGGCGACTTTTTATGGAGCACTCTGGAGAGGTAAAGATGCAGGATTATGAACTCAAAACAGGACGACCTCGGGGAGGAGTCAGGTTTCTACCCTGCACGCCGTAAAGCCTCGCCCTTCAGGGTCCTGTCTCTTATTCACATTTTTTAGATGCTGACTTTTATCCTGGCAGGTTGCCTGTTACTGAATATACC
>JAPORK010000302.1 GCA_026710285.1 Endozoicomonadaceae bacterium
GGGTAGGCTCATAAACAATCCTACCAGAGTAAAATGGAGGACAAATACACCAGTGAGCAAAGGCCATTTATTTTTTTCCAGCAAAATTTGACCAATTGCTTTCGGATTGAGATATTTTTTTCCCTGGGTTATAGGTATGGCAGATTCAGGAACCATGTAGGAAACAATACCAATGGCAATAAAGCAGAAAATAAAAGTTAACCAAAATATAGATGTTACGCCATAATTGGCAGCAAGCAAAGGTCCGAGAACCATAGCCAAACAAAAAGAGCAACCAATACTCATGCCAAAAAATGCCATTGCTCTTGTACGGTAACGTTCACAAACTAAATCAGTAAGCAGTGCAATAGTCGCCGAAGCAATTGCGCCTGTACCTTGTAAAAAACGTCCAATAATAATGGCCCATATATTGTTGCTAAACAGAGCTGCAACAAGAGAGCCTGCTGCAAAAAGCAGAAGTCCTGCAATAATAATTGGTTTCCTTCCGGTATAATCTGAAAGATAACCTGCCGGAATTTGCAGTAATGCCTGTGGAAAACCATAAATGCCCATGGCAAGTCCGGTCAGAAACAGAGATGCATGAGGCAGATTATGGGTATAAACAGGAAGGACAGGTAGCAGCATAAAAAGACCTGACAGCCGTATTCCGCTGACTAAAGAAAGTGAAAAAGTAATGCGCTTTTCAAAAGAATTCAATGTTTTCCCCTTTTATTATTTGAGAATGAGTAAGATAAAGAAAGCAATTTTTGCAAATCTTTTTATGATAAAGTCAAACATGCTTTGGTCCGTTTTTTTTGTAGTGACAGCATATAAGTATGGCATTTAATCAGCCTTGTTCTGCGTTTTTAACTGTGGTTTTAGTTATATTACAGATGGCGTATTTTTATTTTTTATAAAAGTTGTACTTTAAATACCCTGGATAGTTTCAGGCTGTCTGCCAGCTTTTAAAGTATAACATGATGTTTATAAATTTAATGTAATACTCATAAAAGCAGATACCTACTTAACCAGGAAATAACAGATTTACTTGTCAGGAATCATTGTAATCTGAGGATTAAATAAAAACAGATTGTGGTGTTTTAAGGTTGATGAATTGTTGTAAAATTTGTTTGATCATTTTGTGGAAAGTGTGAGGCTAATGTAATTAGCCTCTTTATGATAACCCGACTCTGCGTTATTATATCGCTTAACCAGGCTGATCAGCTGTAGCTACCCTATCCCATCGTGGTGATGGCAAATTCATGTTTAACAATTGTGCTGGTGGCGGCATCATGTTTGATTTATCAAAGGTTGATGGTGATGGTAATCCTACTCAAAAGCTTCCAAATAAAATAACCGCCAGTAATTATGGAGACTATTTCTGCCCCCTTTAGCAGTTTAGACTTCGATGGCCTCCACCATTTGCTTGTTTTTTGCATATTGTCTTGAAGGTTGGAGTTGTCTTTTTCTGAATTTACAGAAGAATTTTCGGGCAGATATACATGTGGAAGTAGCTCGCTTTCATCTAAGAACGCAATATTTTCTTGTTGAATAGCAGCGTTTTTAGTTTGATATTCAACCAAATATAACTCTATCAACAGCTTTTTCAGATCTGTATTCTGAGGTAAGGTATTTTGCTCGCTTTGCATAGTATATGTTGCAAGCATAAGTAAAATATTTGCTGGTAAGGGGGAAGTATCAGCATCAGGGTTTAATAGTCTTCCTAGTTTGGATACCATTAGTGCTATCGGTTTGCCTCTTGCAATCATAATAATGATGCTTTTGTATAGATCAGATAATATTTTTATTGATCTCGCATCTTCTTCATTAGCCTCGTACAGGTTTTCAGCTTCCTGAAGTTGTGTAAGGATTTTACATGCCTTGTTTTTAAATGGTGATTGTGAAATTAATTCCCAGTATTCTAATTGTGTTGAATAAAAATCATCAATATCTTCAGGTGTTACATCATCTGAGTACACACTAATAAATTCCCGACTGTTTTCCTGTAAGTCTGGCAAGGGATTGTTCTGATTTTTCTGTTGCACTTCAGTCGTATTATTTTTTAATGCCCCAATTGATTGCGTAGAAAATGAGAGGCAGAGCCCACACAAAATAATGGATAAGTATGCAAAAAAATTGGTGTTTTTAAATAATTTTGATAACATGTTTATTCCTTATGATTACATGAATTTTATATTTTAAGCACAGTTAAGTGCAAAATATTCAACAAGTGTTTACTTTCTATAAAAATCAAAAAAATTGTCTTATAGCCATTTCTAGTTTATGTATACAAAAAGCAGTTTTTTAAAATTAATAGTCTCAAGGCTAGTATTTCATTAACGACAGAATACATAAAATTAGGATTTTACCATATGAAGTTAAAAAAGCAAGACATTATTTATCTGTACTGCACAGATGAATTGCACCTAAGCAGAGTTCTTAATGAAAGACGCACAAAAGCAGATACCATTAACCAGAAAATAGCCGATTCACTTTTCAGAAATCGTTACAATTTGAGGAGTAAATAAAAACAGATTGTGATGTTTTGAGGTTGAATGTAAAGGAGTTATTGTCAAAACTGGTGTTTGAAGTTTCATAAAGCAATGGTTTGATTTGATTCAGTTTTCTTAATTCCATCTTTGAAATTTACTCCTGTGACAACCTTGGGTAGCTGTATGAAACCTCTTAATCGATGCCAGTTCTTCTCTGCATATTCACGCCAGCTCTGTGCTGATTCACGAATGCCATCCTCTATTGCAAGAAAGTGTTTCTCTCCATGCTTGTTAACTCCTACAATGACCAATGCACACAGCTTCATATCTTCAGCTCGTAAACCACTATAAATACAATCAGCCCAGAGATAAACCCATTTGTCCTGGTCTAAGCGCTGTCTCTTAGTCACATTTTTATCGGGTAGAAGGAACCGCCCATTGGCAGTTCCAACCCCCACAGATCCCGGCGTGCGGATCGGAGAGTAGACCGTGGGAACCTCCCCCACAGCCCCTCGCAGAACCGTACGTGAACCTCTCGATTCATACGGCTCCCATCAGGCAAACACATCTGTCATTCCTGCACACCAATGTGCAAATAAACGAGGACATCGTCCAACAATATTTTCCAGTAATCGTATGGCACAGATCTTATGCTTACGAAAATATTCGTATTTTCGTCTGATCCATCTCACCAGTACCTTATTAACATGTCGAAAGACATTA